>CANGBE010000006.1 GCA_947451875.1 Sphingomonadaceae bacterium
GAACTTGTAGACGATCTGGTCAAAGCTGGTGAAAGCGTTGGTGTCTGCACCAAAGCGCAGGCCGTGCCGCTGCAGGATCCGAACGACATCGCCGTCAGCGATCTTGTCGCTCGAACGGAACGACATGTGCTCAAGGAAATGCATCAGCCCTTGTTCTTCGTCGCGCTCGGTCATCGAGCCCGCATTGATCAGCATCCGCATCGATACGCCGGTGCTTGGCGTTTCATTGTGCAGGATGGCATAGCGCAGGCCATTGGGCAGGACGCCGAACTTCACCGCCGAATCGGCGGACACGTCGCTGGAGGCTTGCGGCCAGTTAACGGTTACGTCGGCGTGCAGCGGGGCAGCGAAGACCAAAGCGATGGGGGCAACGGCAAGATGCAGGTGGCGAAGCTTCATGGGAATGCGTCTCCGGAAAAGGAAATCACAGGCTAAGGTATTGGATTTTACGGGCAAGTAAACATCGACGAACGGCTTTGGTGTTCGACGCAGGATAAAGCTGACACTGACCTTACGTGGTTTGCAGCTATGGTTAGCGGCCCGGCAAGGTTTGAAATTAGCACTTAATTCAGCAGGTATCTAAGCGCTTTCGCGGCAGTTTACCCGGTATCAAGTGTTAAATTGTTGGACCTGAATCGAATAAAAAAGTTGTGATCCAAAGCCGTATATCCTTGGTGGAAGACTCCGCAGCCGCTGGCGCGCACCGCGAAGCCGTGCCTCGCAGTGGCAGCACAGCCGGTCCGGGCAACATCTGGCAGGGGCGTAACCTGATCGAGGCGTGGCACTGGCTTGAAGGTGAGGCACAGCTGCCCACTCAGACTTTGGCTTTTTATACAGCGCTGTCTGCTACGCTGCTGGCGGGTAGCGAGATCGAACTGGTTAAGGCTTCCGACGAACTGGGCATTCGCGGAATTTTGCCGCTGTGCCGGGATCGCGGTCTGTTCGCTCGCTGGCGCATGGTTGGCGCGCGCGAAGTATTCGAACCGATTGACGCATTGTGCCTTGATGATCGCGGGCGGCAGGCGATTGCCCATCAGATCGCCGCACAGGACAGGCCGGTCACTTTCGATCGGGTGCCGCAGGGTTCGGCATTCATACCTGTGATGCAGGCCGCAATGCAGGGTAAAGGGCTGGTGCGACGACGCGCTGCCCAGGGCTGTCCGTTTATCGCGCTGGACGAACGCTGGCAGGAACCCGAAGCACAATATAACGCTGGGCGACGCTCCGATTTCCGCCGGGCCATGCGTCGTGCGGGTGAGCAGGGCGAGGTTAGCTTTTCAGTGCTCTCGCCCCGGCCCGATCAGTTCGATGCGCTGTTTGATGAGGCTATCGCGGTCGAGTTGCGCAGCTGGAAGAAAGAAGCCGGAACCGCCATCGCCGCCGACCGCGCCAAGGAAATGTTCTTCCGCGATTTCCTGCGCAGCGCTGCCTGTGAAGGTAACCTACGGCTGGCTTTCATGCGGATCGACGGGCGGGCAGTCGCCATGCAGATCGCGCTGGAATGGCATGGGCGTTTCTGGCTGTTCAAAATTGGCTTTGACGAAGACTATGCCCGCTGCTCCCCCGGCACCCTGCTGATGCTGCACACGATTGGCTGGGCGGCTAACCAAGGGCTCGGCTCCTACGAGATGCTGGGCAATGTCGAGCCATGGATCGCGGAATTCTGGACCACGGAAAATCACCCGTGCCTAAGCTTGCGGACTTACCCTGCGAACCTTGCCGGACTGGTGGCGCTGGTGGTTGATGGTGTTGGCGGAATGGTTGGCAAGCTGCACTATCTGGCGCGCCGGATAATTCCCGCATGAGCTGGCGATGGCGTCTAGGGCAAATGCTAATACGCAGGGTGCCAGCGCTCCTGCCAAAGGCGGATGCGGCCTATGCGGCGGGCTTGGCCGAGCGACTGCGCGTGCAGGGCTATGCTCTCACTATCGGGCATTTCCTGGCTGATAAGGGATCGCCCGATGCGATTGTCACAGCCAACTGCGCGGTGGCAGATGCCTTGGCCAGCAGTGAGTGCGACGCCTACCTTGCAGTTAAGGCACCTCCGCTCGGTTTTGATCCTGTGCGGCTCGCGACGATTCGCAAAGCTGCAGATCGCGCTGGACTGCCGATGGTGTTCGATGCTCACCGGTTCGTTGATGCTGACCAGACGCTGGCCTGCGTTCGGCACCTGATCGCCGATCATCCCGGCACTGGTGTGGCTCTGCCAGCGCGCTGGTGGCGCAGTCTGGACGATGCGATAGCTCTGCGCGACAGCAGCGCGCGGTTGCGGCTGGTCAAGGGCGAATGGGCCGAGCCGGGCGTGCCAGAAGGCGATGCCGGCGAGCGGTTTCTCGCCATTGCGCGCAAGCTGGCCGGGCGTGAGGCTCCGGTTGGGGTGGCGACACACGATCCCGCTCTGGCAGAGGCGGCGCTGAAGATACTCCTCGCTGCTGGCACGCCCTGCGAACTTGAACAGATACGCGGCCTGCCGCGCCGCCGCGCCGTCGCCGTGGCGCGGCAGCTGAAGGTGCGGGTGCGCATCTATGTGCCCTTTGGCGAGGGCTGGTGGCCCTATGCGCTGGGCAAGATGCTTGAGCGGCCATACCTGATCATGTGGTGGCTGCGAGACCTGGCCGCCTAGCGAAGGCCTCTTGCCCTGCCCGAACCGGTTCTGTACATGTGTTCAGCAAATAGAAGTCTGCTTCGGGAGAATACCAATGGCCACCGCCGCCACCACGACCACGCGCCTGCGCTATGAGCAGATTAAGCCCAAGATCGGCGCCGTGATCCAGAGCACCAAGGAAGAGCTGCTTTCGGGCGAACTCTCGGACGAAATTAACGCCCTGCTCGAAGAACGCTGCGTGCTGATTTTTCCGCAGCTTAACCTGACCGATGCGGAACAGGTCAAGTTCAGCGACCTGCTCGGCGGCAACGCGATGGAGATTCGCGGTGAAGAAGTTTTCAAGGTCAGCCTTGATAAGAAGGTCAACCAGTCGGTCGCCGAATATCTGCTCGGTTCGCTCTACTGGCACATTGACGGCACGATGAACCCGATCCCGATCCGCGCCTCGATGCTCTCGGCCAAGGTGCTCGCACCTGAAGGCGGCGATACCCTGTTCGCCAATACGGCCACCGCATACGAAGATCTGCCCGAGGCAAAGAAGGCCGAGATCGAGAACCTGCGCGTCCAGCACTCGCTGTGGAATTCGGCGCTCTATCACACCCCAGAACCCACCGACGCCCAGCTGGATGACTGGCAGTCCAAGGGCGAGGCTGACGTGCCGCTGGTGGTCAAGCACAAGTCTGGCCGTAAGAGCCTGGTGCTGGGCAACACCGCCGCGCACGTGATCGGCAAGGATTATCGCGAGAGCGCCCAGATCCTTCACAAGCTGCGCAATTTCGCTACTTCAGAGCCTTATACCTATCGCCACGTCTGGACGGTGGGCGATACCGTGCTGTGGGACAACCGCACATCCATGCACCGCGCCACCCCCTATGATCCTGATTGCGGCCGCATGATGCACCGCACGATCCTGAAGGGCGGCGAAGCCTGGGACCAGTAAGCAATTAGACTTTGTTCCAGTTGCACTGAAACAGTTGCGGCACCGGCCCTCTCCCCCGCCGCTTGAGGTGACGGCTGGCGCCGAAAGGCACCCCAAGGGTACTGATATTGGGTGGCCGGGCGGGGGAGAGGGCCGGTGCCGGCTCCACCTCATTGGAAAAGCCTCTAGTGCCCCGCATCCATCGGCGGTGATGCTTCCGTTTGCCCCAGCCGGGTACCTTTCATCAGCAGGATGATGGGCAGCGTGGCTATGGCGACCATGCACCCCAGCCAGAAGGTATCGATGGTCGAAACCATCGTCGCCTGCCGCCAAATCTCGCCGCTGGCGCGGGCCATGGCGGCGGGGCTGGTGAAATCGAAATCAGGACGGGCAATCTGGAACACCGGATTGTCTGGTCGAACGCCCTCATTAAGCCGCGACGCCACTTGCGCAGATGCGCGGATCGACATCACCTGGATTGCCGAAATGCCCAGTGAATTGCCGATGTTGCGTGACAGGGCAAATATCGCCGCACCTTCATTGCGAAAGCGTGGCGACAGGGTTGAGAAAGCCAGCGCCGAAAGTGGCGAGATCAGCAAGCCGCCGGAAAATCCCTGAAACAGCCCGGCCAACATGATCGGCGTCTCGTTCGTTTCGAGGCTAAGCTGCGAGAACATCCACAGGCTCAGCACTGAAAAACCAAGCCCGATGCACAGCAGCATACGTGGATCAACCTTGCGGATGAAGCGGGTGACCACCAACAGGCTCATGATCGTGCCAACCCCGCGCGGCAGGCTGACTAGTCCGTTCTTGAACGGGGAATAGCCCAGCAGGTTCTGGGTCATCAGCGTCAAGATTGGGCTGGAAGCGAAGATGACGATGCCGATGACAGTGCTGATTATCGTGCCAAGGGCAAAGTTGCGATCAGCAAACAACGCGGCCCGCACAAAGGTGTCGCGCCGGGTCAGCATATGGACGAGAAGCAGATAGAACGACAGCGCGAGCAATCCGGCCTCGAAGAATGTCTCTGCGGAATCGAACCAGTCATTGTGCTGGCCGCGGTCCATCATCAACTGGAATGATCCAATGAAGCTGGTGAGCGCAAGAAAACCGAACATGTCGAACTTGGCCAGTTCCTTGTCCTTAACCTCGATATGGCTAAACAACGTGCCGAAAATCGCGGCGATGCCGATCGGCAGGTTGATCAGGAATACCCAGCGCCACGAATAGTTATCGGTCAGCCAGCCGCCGATCGTCGGGCCGAGCAACGGGCCCAGCATGGCGCCCAGCCCGGCCACGGCCATCGCGCTCGGCTGTTTTTCGGGCGGGTTGATATCGAGCAGCGTCGCCTGCCCCAGCGGGATCAAACCCGCCCCTGCCGCGCCCTGCGCCAGCCGGGCGAAGACCATGAATTCCAGACTGCGCGCAAGACCACAGGCCATCGAGGCCACCGTAAAGGCGATAACCGAAATCGACATCACCCGCTTGCGGCCGAATTTGCTCGCCAGCCAGCTCGCCAGCGGCATCATGATAGCCGATGCGATCAGGTAGGATGTCAGCACCCAAGTCACCTGCTCGGGCGAGGCATTGAGGCTGGCCTGCATGTGCGGAATGGCCACCACGGCAATCGTCGCATCAAGCGCAACCACCAGCGTCGTGCCCATCACCGATGCGGTGATCAGCGTCTTGCGCAGGGGAGTAGGGAACAGGCGTTGGATGCTCATCGAAGGTGCGCTGATAATAAGCTATGCTATTAATAGCAATCGCGCTGTCGCTTTTCGCCAATACTTGGTTCCACGTAGATCGCATTATCGCTGATCGTTACCGCAGGGGGTGGATATGAAGGTACGGCTCGGTTTGGCATTCTTCGCAGGCGCAATGGCCTGTACGTCACTGGCTACTTTGGCGCAGGCGCAGGAAACCGGAAATCGTCCGCCACCGATCCGCATCCTGCGGGCCCCCGTCGCACCGGTAGCGGCGACACCGACAGCCGCTGCGGCCCAGGCGGATGCCGGTGCGATCAACACCACACAGATTACTCCGCCCGCCGCGATCAATGCCCGGGTGCTGATGCCCAATTCGGTGACGCTGCGTAATGGGCCGGATATGGCGACGATCCAGTCGCTCAACATCATCCGGCAGCTGCCACTGGCCGATGTCCGCGCGGCAAAGGTGCTGACGCTCGGCACCAGCCGGTTCAACATGGCCCCGGTGCTCAACAACCCGCGCAGTCTGTTCAACATCGCCGCCCGGATGCGCGCCCAGCCGCAGCTGACCGAAATTCTGGCCGACGATACCCGCGTGTTCGAGGTGGACAAGGGCCTGATCATCCACAGCTTCATCAATTACCGGGTCAAGTCGGGCAGTTGTACCGACAACACCCGGCGGGTGATGATGACGCGCGGCGGCATCAGCTGCGCGACCTATCTGACCCCGGAAGCACGGGCTGCGGCTTTCGCCAACAAGCGCGATGCCCACTATGTCGCCGATCCCCAGAAGCGCGCGCTTGCCATTGCTGACGCAGAGCAGAAATCCACCATTGTCGATGCCGAGCTGAGCAAGAACGTCGCCCAGATCAGGGCCCAGCTGGCCAATCCGGTCACGCGAGGCCAGTTTGATTCCAATGGTGCGGGCGAAGCAGACCGGCTCGCAGCGTTGGATGACAACGCTCTGAAATCCGAAATCGTCAATTCGGGTGATACCTCGATTGAACAGACGCTGTTCGTGCCGCGTATTGACCGGGTCGAAGCGACTTTCACCAACAAGTACCCGATCCGCAACAAGGCGGCCGGCTTCACGCCTATCAACCCCGCTCTGCTGGGCGGCATGTTCGTCGATATCGCGGTGTGGTCGCACACCTGGGATTTTCCCGTGTGGTTCCCGCAGCTGGCGATCCAGTTGCCGCCGGGCGGGGCTGATTTCGGCTGTCATGAAGGCACGCAGTGCACCCGCAGCTACGTCTATTCGCCAAAGGGCCACAGCGAGAGCTCGGATGGCAGCGGTCCGTTTGATGGCGATATGGAAGGCTGGGGCAACGGCTTTACCAACGAGCACCTGAGCGAATGCGCCGATGAAACCTGCCGCATCGGCATCCGGTTCATCCGTCAGGGCTATATCTATGGCGCGCGGCACAAGCGTGACGCAGATCCGACCCTGACTTCGAAAAGCCCGGCGATCATTAGCTACCTTGCCGGAGCCGAGGGTGAGGCCAGGACTGTGATCAACGAGTCTCAGGCGCGCCAGACAGCGGGTGCGGCCAATAGCTTTGGGACACTCTGGACCGAATGGTGGTCAAAGCAGTGCGCCGACAAGATATGCCTCGACAAGATCAAGCCAATTGTCGCGCTCGAAAAGCTGGAAGTGAACGCCTACCAAAAGCAGCACCCGGATGCCTCGACCAATGAGGCTATCGGCACTGTGGGCAAGAAGTTCGCGCCGGTGTTCGAGTTTGAAGTCAAGGCTTCGAAGGATCGCGTCGCGGCGGAAGAAGCCGCTCAGGCTGCGCGCAAGGCCAAGTTTGGCAAGCCAGCCTTCACCCCGATCCGCATTGGCACGCCGGTGCAGCGGACGAATTGAGGCCCGACGGTCCTCCACCCTTGTGCGGGGGAGGATCAATCCTCCAGCTGCGGCCCCAATTCCGGATCAAGATCGCGTGGGCGGATCAAGTGGACCAGCCGGGCGCAGCCGTCGCTCAGGTCTGCCCAGTGTTCGATATCGCATTCGAGCACGGCAAAGGCAGCGGTGGGGAATTTCTCTTCCACCATGGCGCGCAGCGGGCATTTGCCATCATCGGGTACGAGATCGAAGATCAGGTCTTCCAGCCCCGGGTTGTGGCCCACCATCAGTACGGCGTCGATATCGTCCGAGGTTTCCTGCAATACGTCGGCCAGGTTGATTGAACTGGCAAGATAGATGCGCCGGTCCCATTGCACCGGGATTGTCAGGCCTACCGCCTGTTCGGCCAGCTCGATAGTTTCGGCAACGCGCACGGCGGGCGAGGCGAGGATGCGTTGCCATTTAACGCCGTGTTCGACGATGTGCTTGCCCATCAGCGCCGCGCCCTTGCGCCCGCGCTTGTTCAGCCCGCGATCGAAATCGCGCGCCTTGGCATCGTGCCAATCAGACTTGGCGTGGCGGAACAGGCCCAAAAGTTTCATTCGGAAATCGGCTCGCTGTGGTGCGCGGATGCTGAAGCACGCCCGATTACTCGCTGTAAAGCCTCCTCAAGGGTCAACCGTGTGACAGGCGTGCCGGGCGGAAAGGCAGACAGGAGCCGGCTGGGGAAAGCGGAGGACAGCACAACGAAGGCCCCGTGATCGTCGCGGCTGCGGATCAGGCGGCCGAAGGCCTGCGCCAGCCGCGCACGGATAATGCGGTCATCGTGAGCTGAACCGCCGTTCGCCAGACGCCGCGCGCGGTGGAGGATTGACGGCTTGGGCCATGGCACTTGCTCCATCACCACCAGCCGCAGCGAATGGCCGGGCACGTCCACCCCGTCGCGCAGGGCATCGGTGCCGAGCAGCGAGGCCTTGGGATCATCGCGGAAGATATCGACCAGCGTACCGGTGTCGATCGGATCGACGTGCTGGGCGTAAAGCGGCAAGCCCCCCCGCGCCAGCCGATCAGCAATCCGGCCATGCACGGCGCGGAGGCGGCGGATCGCGGTGAACAGCCCGAGCGCGCCGCCCTGTGATGCCTCGATCAACCGCGAAAAGGCAGCAGCGAGCGCCGATATGTCGCCCTTGGGTACGTCGGTGACGATCAGCACTTCGGCCTGTTCAGCATATTCAAACGGGCTTTCGAAGGCGCCAAGCCGCACCGGTGCGCCAATGTGCGGGGCGCCTGAGCGGGTGATTGCGGCTTCCCAATCATCGCCATCGCGCAGGGTGGCCGAAGTCAGCATCACCCCATGCGAGGGTTCGAGTACGACGCTGGCAAAGGGCTTCATCGGATCGAGATAGTGCCGGTGCAGGCCGACATCGAATTCGCGGGCATCGCCGCGATCGACCGCCAGCCAGTCGACGAAATCGGGATCGGCCGGCCCGCCCAGCCGCGCCAGCAGGCTTTCCCAAGCGGCGATCAGATCGATCCGCCAGTTGAGCGAATGGCGCGCGCCCTCTATCCGCGCGCGGCCCGGGCCATCGAGCCAGTCTGGTGGTTCGGCCATGATCGCCTCAAGCCGCTGCCCCAGCCGCATCAGCGGGGATCGCAGTTCGGCTAGCGCCGCCTGGGCTGATCCGGCCACTTCGACAAAGGCCCCGTCTAGCTGCGCGGCTTCGGTTTCCAGCCCATAGCCCATTTCCTGCCCGCCGCTTTCGTCGCGGGCATAAGTGAGCGCGCGCACGGCGGCGAGCAGATCCTCCAGCGGACCGCTCGGCATATTCTCGCCCAGCCGCTGCAGCCAGCCATCCCCCGGCAGCGCCTCGGCGGCATAGCGCGCGGCGGCAATCGCCTTGGCCCCGGCCTCGTCATAGGACGCGACATCGGCAAGCCGGGCTGACAGCCCACGGCGGCGGCCCTTCGATCCCTTTTCCGGCCCGATCACCCAGCGGCGCAGCTCGATCAGCTCGGCCCCGGTCAGCGCGGCGGCGAAGGTGGAATCGGCGGCTTCGAAAACGTGGTGACCTTCGTCGAACACCAGCCGCGTCGGGCGTTGGGCGGGGTCGCGACTGCGCGCGGCGTTGACCATCACCAGCGCGTGGTTGGCGATCACCAGATCGGCCTGCGCGCTGGCCCGCGCCGAGCGTTCGATGAAGCATTTGCGGTAGTGCGGGCAGCCCGCATAGACGCATTCGCCGCGCCGGTCGGTCAGCGCCGCCACCCCGCGCTGGCGAAACAAAGTGCCGAGCCAGCCGGGCAGATCGCCGCCGATCATGTCACCATCCGCCGAATAGCTCGCCCAGCGCGCCACCAGCTGTGCCATAATCGCCGCACGTCCGGTGAAGCCGCCCTGAATGGCATCCTCAAGGTTGAGCAGGCAGAGGTAATTCTCGCGCCCCTTGCGCACCACCACCGGCTGCGAGCCATCGGGCCGCGTCGCTGGCCATGCCCGCTTGCTCTCGCGCCGCAGCTGGCGTTGCAGCGCCTTGGTATAGGTTGAAACCCAGACCGTGCCGCCCGAACTTTGCGCCCACAGTGAGGCCGGGGCGAGGTAGCCCAGCGTCTTGCCCACGCCGGTGCCCGCCTGCGCCAGCAGCACGTGCGGCTGCTTCTCGGCCAAGCGGGGCGCGAAAACGTGCGCGGCTTCGGCAGCATAGGCGCGCTGGCCGGGGCGCATCTCTGCGCCTGCACCGGTCAGCAGGGCGAGCCGTTTGGCCACCTGCTCGTCGCTCAGCGTCACCTGCATGGGCTGCGGGCGCTCGGGCGCTTCCTCCCATTCGGGCAGGCGGGCGAAGAGCCAGCGCTCGGCCTTTTCGGGCTTTTTCAGGCGCGGGGTGAGCAGCGGCGCCCATGGCCAGCGCAGACGGATCAGCGATTGCAGCGCGGTCCACGCGCCCTCGCGCTCGGGCCAGTCAGTGCCTTCGCAGACCTCTAGCAAAGCCCCGGCGGCGGCCTGCAGCAGTCCCGGCACACCGGCATCGTCCTTGGGCTCGTCCAGCCCCAGCGCGTGGGCCAGCCCTTTGGGCGTCGGCACGACAAACCGCGCGGGGAAGATGAAGGCATAGAGCTCCAGAATGTCGAGCCCGGAAAGGTCGGGATAGCCCAGCCGGCTCGCCACCAGGGGGGCATTGAGCATCAGCAGCGGCGTTTCCGACGCTGCCATCACCGCCTCACCCTTGGGGCAGGCACGCGTGGTTCCGGCTCCATCGCGCAGCCAGCAGCCGGAATGGCTGGCATGGAGAGCAGGGAGGGGTAGCGAGGCCATTACTCGCCCATAGCGCGGCTGGAACGAAAGCGAAACGGGGGGAAGGGTGAGTTGTGGGGATTATGTGGGCCACCAACGCCAGTTCAGGATGACGGAGGTGGAGGAGTTGGAATTGTTGAGGTTTTTGCGATAGGCCTGCGGGTATGGGGGGCATCATGTAAATCGAACAACAGCTTGGCGCCCCGGCAGCCTCCAGATTGCAAGGCCGCATGGCGTGGTTTTCGCCCAGTTGGCTCGCCAGCCTGTTCTGCTTCGCGATTGCGGCGGTTACGCTGGTGCTGATTGTCGGCCCGGCGGATGGCACTTGGCAGCTTTATGCGCAGGAGATGCTCAAGGGAAAGCGGCTCTATTCCGATCTGGATTTCAACCTGCAGCCGCTGTTTCCACTGCTGACGCTGATCTCAATAAAGCTTTCGCCGGGCGGGCTGCTGAGCGGGCGCTGGCTGTTTTTCCTGATCATGGCCGCCTATGTCGCTGTGGTCTCGCGGCTTTGCCGGATGGCCAAGGTAGGGCCGCTGACAAGCTTTGCCCTGATGATTGGCGTGTTCTTCACCTCAATCCATTTTCTGGCGTTCCGCTTTGATGACTATCACGGGCTTTCCGGGCTGCTGTGCTACACCTCGCTGTTGGTTTCGATGGCCTTGCAGCGCGGCGATCTGTCTATCACGCGGTTTGGCCTGTTGCAGGCGGCGATCTGCACCGCGACTGCCCTGACCCGGCCCAATGACGGCGTTGCCATTGCGCTGGCTGCCGGACTGGTTTTGGTGCTGCGAAAGGGAGTGCAGCGCGATGTGGTGGTGGCCGGGCTGTGGTCAGTCTTGCTTTCGGCTGCGCTGATCCTCCTCACCCTGCTGGTGCTGCGCGAGACACCGCAGGTCTGGTTCCAGAAATCGGTGATCGAGGCATCAAGCGCCAAGGGCGGCGGCGGATCCTTCTTGGGCTATCCCATGCTGATGTATCGCACGGCGTTGACCAACGTTGCGCTATACCTGCTTTTGCCGTTCTGGCTGTCCATTTTGGGCGTAGCCGGTGCCGTCTGGATGTCACGTCGGCTGACCGCACAAGGGTCCCCTTATGCTGCGGTGATCTGGCGGATGGCGAAGCGAGGTGCTGCGCCGCGGCAGGACATTGACCAAGCGCTGTTTGCCTATCCGACAATGCTGTTCGTCTTTGGATCGCTGAGTTCGGGCGGCAATTACTTTTCGCTGTACCAGCCGACGGCCATGGCGCTGGTCCTGTTTGTGATTTTCGCCACCCAGTCAGCCGGGCCGCTATCGCAGAGCCGTCTGGTGCAGGGGGTATTGCTGATCTTCTTCACCGTGATCGCCATCGAGGGCGTGGAAGATCGGGTGAAATCGCCTTACCTCTGGCTGGATTACCGCGTTCCGCCGATGACGGGGGAATATCTGCTGCGCAATGACCGCAATGGCCTGCACGTCATCCCTAAGGAACTCGCCGGAATGATCGACCCGGTTTGCGCTAGGCTCACGCCGGGGAAGAGCCTGCTTTCGGTGCCGTGGTCCTTTGCCAATGCCTATTGCCACGTTGAGCCGTGGCACGGCTACGTCCAGACCTTCTTTGACACGACGACAGCCCCGCGGATCGAGGCACTGCGGCGCGATCTGGAGCGGTCGCCGCCGGATTTCATCTTTTACCAGTAGCAGTCGATCGTCATGCGCAACCATGAAATCATGTACCACAAGGGCGCGCCGGTCGCTCAGCGCGGGCTTGAGGAACAGATCATGCGCAATGTCGCTGCGGGGAAATGGCGGATTGTTTTTACCTCGCACACCTATGATCCGTCCGTCTGGTACCTGATTCAAACGCGTTAGAGTCTGATCCGAAACTGCGTTTCGGATCGTTCGGCACCGGCCCGCTCCCCCTCCCGGCCACCCAGAATATACCATTTCGTTGGGTGGTCGGGCCGGGGAGCGGGCCGGTGCCGCCTCGAAATTCGCTTCTTCGCGAATTTCGAATCAGACCCATAGAGCCATATGAGTAGCGCATGGGGCTTGCGCTTATGGCGCATCTCCGCAAAAGCCGCGCCATTATGACTGATGACGCCCTTATCGCTGCCGCACAGGTTTCCAAGGCTTGGCCTTTTGAGGAAGCGCGCAAAATCGTAAAGCGCTTTCCGGCGGGAAAGCCGGATGGCAGCCCCGTGCTGTTCGAGACCGGCTATGGCCCGTCGGGACTGCCGCATATCGGCACCTTTCAGGAAGTGCTGCGCACCACGCTGGTCCGCCGCGCCTATGAGACCTTGACCGGCGGTGCGCCCACCCGGCTGGTGGCTTTCAGCGATGACATGGACGGCCTGCGCAAGGTGCCGGATAACATCCCCAACCAGGGGCTGCTCACCGCCTATCTCGGCCACCCACTCAGCCGCATTCCCGATCCGTTCAATACTTACGAAAGCTTCGCGCACCACAACAACGCCAAACTGCGCGAGTTTCTGGACCGGTTCGGCTTTGACTATGAATTCGTCTCGGCGAGTGACCGCTACAATTCGGGTGGCTTTGATGATGCCTTGCGCGGCGTGCTGCGCAATTATCAGGCGATCATGGATATCATGCTGCCAACCCTGCGGGAGGAGCGCCGCAAGACCTATTCGCCAGTGCTCCCCGTCAGCCCCAAGACGCATCAGGTGCTGCAGGTGCCGATCGAAGTGGTCGATGCCGAAGCGGGCATTGTCCGGTTTGAGGATCACGGCGATATGGTGGAAAGCTGCATCTTCGGCGGCAATGCCAAGCTGCAGTGGAAGGTCGACTGGGGCATGCGCTGGACAGCACTGGGCGTCGACTACGAGATGTGCGGCAAGGATCTGACGGACAGCCATGTCTATTCGGGCAAGATCGCGCAGGTGCTGGGCGGCAGGCGGCCGGAAGGACTGATCTACGAACTGTTCCTTGATGAGAACGGCGAGAAGATTTCCAAGTCCAAGGGCAATGGCCTGACCATCGACCAGTGGCTGACTTATGGCAGCGAGGAGAGCCTGGGCTTCTACCTGTTCCGCGATCCCAAGAGCGCCAAGAGCCTGCACGTCGGCGTCGTGCCGCGCGCGGTGGATGAATACTGGCAGTTCCGCGAGAAGCTGGCGACGCAGCCGGTCGAGCAGCAGCTCGGCAATCCGGTTTGGCATTTGCTGCGTGCTAATGGAGACACAAACGGCGCGGGCGATACGCTGCCAGTGACCTATGGCCTGCTGCTCAATCTGGTGGGCGTGCTGGGTGCGGGCGCGACGCGCGAACAGGTGTGGTCATACCTTGCCAACTACGTGTCCGATGCCCGGCCCGAGGCGCACCCTGAGCTCGACGTGCTGGTCACTTCAGCGCTGGCCTATAACCGCGATTTCGTCGCCCCGACGCTGCAGCGGCGCAAGCCGGTGGGCAACGAGGCTGCCGCGCTCGCCGCGCTTGACGCCGAACTGGCCAAGGCTGATGCCGATGCTCCGGCTGATGTTCTGCAGACTATGGTTTATGAAGTGGGAAAGAACCCCGAGTTCAGCTTCGAAAACCTTCGCGACTGGTTCAAGGCGCTGTACGAATGCTTGCTGGGTTCCGCCCAAGGCCCGCGCATGGGCAGCTTCATCGCGCTCTATGGCGTGGAAAATACGCGGACGTTGATTGCTGAGGCTTTGGGGGATTAAATAGGGGCGATTAAATAGGGACAGCCCCTACTTATTCATCCCGAACCAGCCGCGCACCATCTTCAGCAGTTTGCTCATGGCAGACTCTGGCACCTCTTCCACAACTGGCTCGAAGGTGATCATCGACTTGCGCAGGCTGTGGCCGCGGGTGGTCGGGATCTGGCCGGGGGTTTGTTGCGGTGCCTCAGCCTCCTCGATCTTGTTGCCGAAAGCGCCCGGCGCGGTAACCGGCATCCGCGATGTCAGCGCACCCCAGACGTCGTGGTCGCCGGTATCGATGTATTCGGGCTCTACTTGCGGTTCATAGCCCTGCGGTACGCGGCCAGTGGGGACGAAGATTTCGGCTTCGCCGGGTCGTAGCGCTGACGCGGGCTGCTGCTGCGATGCCGGCTCCTGTCGCGGAGGCAGGGCGATCTGCTCGGGATCAGAGGGTGCAAGCTCGTCAAAAGGAGGTTCTGACCGGTTGTAATCGACCGGCGGTGCGACACCATCCACCTCCTGAAAGCTGCCCGCGTCCTCAAAGATATCTTCGTTTGGCTGTTCCCACGTCTGCGGTGCGTTGTAATCGAAGCTTACGCGCGGGGCGGGCGGCGGGGCCAAGCCCGATGCGGTGCCGCCCATGGACATGAATTCAGCCTCAGCCATCAGGTCATGGTTGTCATTCAGATCATCGTCCGCGAGCACCAGCGCCATCTTCTTCTTCGGCTTGGCTATGCTCATGCCCATCGACATACCGATCAGGCTGCCCGGCTCATAAGCGTCTTCGTCGCTGGCTTTGGCAACGACATGATCGGGCTCGACCGGAGCGGGGGCGGAGACGTGCTTGAGCACCGCGATCTTGCCCTTGGCGATGTATTCATCAGCGCTCATCACGGGGGCATCGAAGAACGGATAGGTGCCGCTGTTGCCCGCCATCACGCACAGCGGACGCGGCAGGCTGGATTTGCGGATGGTATCGCGCACCGCCTGATGGATCAGCACGGCGAGATAGCACGAAGCGATGGTGCCTGCCGCAATATCTGCCTCAGGCGGCACGTCCATGGTGAACAGCCGGGCCTCAAGCGTGGCGAGGTTACCGTAAAGGTCGTCGATCCCGTCGATGGCGATCGAATGGTCGATGCCTTCAACGTCGCCCGCCCATTCGCAGCCGAACGAGGAATAGCCATCCATCAGATCGGCGCGGTCGGCCTCGGTGAAGGGATAGGCTTCATCGGAAAAGAAGCTGACTTCGACAAAGGGTGAAAGCAGGCCGGCTTCGTCGGGGCGCTGGGGGCGGCTTTCGGGTTCGCTGACCATGATGCTGATCGCGGATACCGGATGTTCGGGCCGGTCATAGCGGTTTAGGCTGTCATCCAGATCGCCCCAACCGTTCAGGGTAATGTCGGCAGATGTAATTTGGAGAAACCGGCCGCTAAGCGCTTTTCCTGAGCCGCAATGGGGCTCAACCAGCGTGCGGAGATGGCGCGCAGCCTCGTCAGCCTCACCGTGGCGCAGCATCGCTTCAATGATTCGGCGGAATTCCTGTTCGGGAACTCCGTCGATGGTGATTTCTTCCACCAACAACACTCCGGATCGGCCCCAAATCCCGGACCTGCGGCAATTCCTAGACCCGAAATGGTTGACCGCAGGTTAGCGAGTC
Organism: Sphingomonadaceae bacterium; assembly: GCA_947451875.1. Lineage (GTDB taxonomy): Bacteria > Pseudomonadota > Alphaproteobacteria > Sphingomonadales > Sphingomonadaceae > Novosphingobium. The sequence goes on from CANGBE010000006.1 coordinate 15,675, forward strand.
TGCGTTTGTGTGATCCAGCGGTCGATTTTTGCCTCCAGAACCGGCAGCGGCAAGGCTCCGCTGCCCAGCACCTGGCTGTGGAACATCCGCAGGTCGAACTTCGGTCCCAGCGCGGTTTCCGCCTTCTTGCGCAGCCGCTGGATGGTCAGCGCGCCGAGCTTGTAGGAAAGTGCCTGGCCCGGCCAGACGATGTAGCGTTCCACCTCTGCCGTGGCGTCGCTTTTGCCCATTCCCGAATTGCTCAACATGTAATCGATGGCCTGCTCGCGGCTCCAGCCCTTGGTATGCAGGCCGGTATCGACCACCAGCCGCATTGCGCGCAGCATCTCGTCATCGAGCGTGCCCCAGTGCTGCAGCCGGTCTTTGTACAGCCCCATCGAATAGCCCAGGGTTTCCGAATAGAGCGCCCAGCCTTCGACATAGGCGGTGTTGCCACCGAAGCGCTGGAAATCGGGCAGGGTGGTATCTTCCTGCGCAAGGCTGATCTGGAAGTGATGCCCGGGAATGCCTTCGTGCAGATAAAGCGTGGTCATGCCGGTGAGGTAACGGCTGGGCAGATCATAGGTGTTGTAAAAGAACACCCCCGGCCGTTTGCCGTCTGCCGAACCCTGATTGTAAGAGCCGCCAGCTTCGTATTTCGCGCGGTATTCAGGGTATGGCTGGATCTCCAGCTTGGTCTTGGGCACCCGGGCAAAATATTCCGGGATCTTCGCCTCCACAGCCTTCGCGATATTGGCAAAGCCGGTTGAAAGCTCGTCCGCTGTCTTGGGGTGAAAGCGCGGGTTGGTGCGAATGATTTCAAAGAAGTCTTTCAGGCTGCCGCCATAACCCAGCTCTGCCTGAACGCCCGACATCTCTTTCTGGATCCGCGCGACTTCCGACAGGCCCAGATTGTGTACTGTGTCGGGATCGAGATCCAGCGTGGTGTTGATCTTGACCAGTCGGCGATAGAGCCCGGGGCCACCCTTCATTGCGGAAATGCCCGGTTCGGCGCGGGCGCTGGGCAGGTACTGGTCATGCAGGAAGGCGCGCAGGCGGCGATAGGCGGGATAGACCTCGTCCTTCACCGCAGCGTTCCAGCTGTCTTTCAGCGCTGCCCGAGATGCTTCAGGTATAGTCGCTGGAATATCATGCAGCGGCGAGGTGAAGGGGCTTTCGTCGATGGGTTGCGCCAGCAGGGCATCGATCTGGGCGATCATGTTGGTGACGGTCATTTTTGATTCGACCACGCCGTTTGCCTGCCCCTCGCGGAAGCGCAGCACGGCATTGTCGAGCACTTTCGGCCCGGCATGAACCAGCCCCAATGCCATGCGGTAATCGTCTTCGGTTTTGTAGGGCAGCGCGCCACCCGCGGCGATCAGCGAGGGAAATTCCACCTGCAGACCGCCGAAATGGGTGAGCGGGCGGACGGCTGTCAGCGCCAGCATATCGGGCTGGAGAAATTCCAACTCAAGGCGTTTGTCGCGCGCAAAAACGTCATAGGAAATCTGCCGCTCGGGGCTCAGCCGGGCGCGGTTGATCTTGGCCAGCGCGGCAAGGGTTACTTTCACCGATGCCAACTGCTTGCGATCAAGGTCGGCGGTGAAAATGCGCGCGACCATCGCCGGGTCTGCCTTTTCGCCGCGATAGATCGCCTGCAACGGGCTCAGCGCCAGTTCGGCCCGCGCGTCCTTTTCGAACAGCAGCATCAGCCGCTGATCTTCACTGCGCGCCTCGCTAACCGGTGCGATAGGCTTGGCGGGAGCGGCAATCGCCGGGGCGCCATAAAGCAGCGCGATTGCGAGAGCAGCGCCTGTTGCACTGTAAGCAGATTTCATCCCCATGGGCGTGTCCTGTACCATTTTGTTATGATGTATTTCGTGCCGCGCACCACTGGTAATCCCGCGTGGAGCGTATCGATATTGGGCGTGCCATCTGCCTTCGCATTGTTCCATGCGAACATCACCCCGCGCTGTGGCGGGATGTCCATGCTCAGCTTGGGAAAGCGGGTTTCGCCGCCCTCCTCAACATCGGTAAGATAGATCATCGCGGTCCAACTGCGCTGCCCGCCGCGACTGGATTCATCGGGCCAATAATCGGCCCAGGTGCGGAACCAGTCGGTGTGGTCCTTGAATTCCTGCCCCGGCTGATAGCGCTGTCCTTGCACCGTCTCTCCCCATTCATTGGGCAGGCCCAGGCAATCATCGATGCGCCGCTCGATCATCCGGACGAAGGGATTGCTGCGATCAACATCGCCTGAATAAGAGGTGCGGCCGGCTATGGAATTGCCGTGATCGTAAAGCGCTGATGGCTTGGCCGTGGCATCGATCAGTTCGATCATCCGGTCACATTCTGCGCCGCTGAGGAAATCGGTGAAGCCATAGATATCGGCAAGCTCAGTCGGTGCTTTCCAGGCGCCGGGATCGGCATCGAGCCTTTCGCACACCTTTTGTCCCACAAGCGCCAAGGCCTTGCGATCTGGATTGTTCTCCGCAGGATCTGGTTCAGCCCCTAAATGCATCGCCCCTTTGCCTATCGTCCCATCCGCCAAGGGCAAGGCAAAAGGTGCTTGCCATCCGACGAATGCACAATAGGCTCCGGCAAAGGGCGAACAGGGCGAGAATTGGCGATGAAATATTCGACCGGAGCTATCATTCTGCATTGGCTGATCGCCGTGCTGATCGGGCTCAACTATGTCGGGGCTTGGGAAGCGGAAGATCTGGCGGCGGCGGACAAGGCCTATGCCATGGCCGGGCACAAGGCCTTTGGCATGACCATTCTGGCGCTAACCGTTCTGCGCATCATCTGGCGGCTGACCCACACCCCGCCGCCGCTCTCGCCCGGGCTGAAAACATGGGAAGCCGGCCTCGCCAAGACGGTGCAATCGCTGTTCTATCTGTTCACGCTTGCCGTCCCTTTAATGGGCTGGGCGATGCATTCGGCGGCGACGGGCGGCGCCCCGGTTAACGCCTTTGGACTGTTCGCCTATCCCGGCCTGCCGCTGGCGCAGGACAAGGCGATGGCCGGGCTGTTCCACGAACTGCACGAAACGCTGGCGACGCTGATGCTGGTGCTGATCGGCCTGCACGTGCTGGGCGCGCTGAAGCACCAGTTCCTCGATCGCGATGGCGAACTGCGGCGGATGTGGTTCGGGCGCGGGCAATAAGGTTGGGGCAGTAGGAGCAAAACAAATGGGCCTCCGTCCGGGAGAGACGAAGGCCCATTCAAAGCCGGTCCGCGTGTATTGGGCCACGCAGCCGGGAGCGCTTACCAGAAAAAGTCGTAGATCACGTCTTCCACCTGGCCAGTGTAGATGTTCACCAGCACGGCATCGTCATAATAGCGCACCCAGCGATAAGGCCCGTAAGCTTCAGGCAGGCGATACTGCCAAGGGTTATCGATCCAGTAATCTTCGCCGAAGAACAGGCTGTTCAGCGAGAAGCCGATTGACAGGCGGCGATACGAATATCCGCGATAGGGCGAGTAATAGCGGCCCAGGCGGAAGATATCGCGGTGATCGCTGCGCCACACGTTCCAGTTATAGCGATTGTCATTGCGCCAGCCGCGGTTCCAGTCGCGGTTGTCGTTACCGCGATAGCCGTCGTTGCCGCGCCAGTTGTCATTGCGGCGGTCCCCGTCTCTGGCATTGTCTCTGGCGTTATCACGCCCGCGCCAGCTATCGCTTCCGCGCCAGCCGTCGGGACGGCGCTGGTTGTTGTCGCGCGCACGATCATCGCCGCGGTCATTATCGTTACCGCGCGAGTTCTGCTGCGTTTGCTGTGGAGCCGAGGTGCGACCCTCCCATCCCGGGTTTCTGGGCCAGCCGGTGTTGTTCGAACCACTGTTCCAGTTGCCGCCACCCATCTGGCCACCGTTGCCACGCGGCGGGGAAGCCTGAGCCTGGGGAGCCGGTGCCTGAGGCGCTGCCTCGGTGCGGCCCTGCCAGTTGCCACGATTGCCGCCGTTCCATCCGGTTTGTGCTGGAGCGGGAGCTGGGGCAGGAACTGCAGTGGCTTGCTGGCGCTGTTGCCAGCCGCCGCCAGAGTTTCCGCCGTTCCAGCTGCGCTGCTGCGGAGCGGCTTGAGCCCGAGCTTGCGGAGCCGGAGCCTGCATGGCGGGAGCGGCCTGCTGGCGCTGTGACCAGCCGCCGCCATTGCCGCCGCGATCACCGCCGCCGCGTTCACCACCGCGCTGGCTGACTTCACCTTGCGCCTCAACACCATCGCTGTGCCGCGAGCCGCGCTCCTGCGCCATGGCTGCCGAAGGCAGGGCCATAGCGGCAATACCGAC
>CANGBE010000007.1 GCA_947451875.1 Sphingomonadaceae bacterium
AAATCAAAGACTGGCGGCGCATCCACACCCGCTATGACCGCTGCGCCCACACCTTCATGTCCGCCATCTGCATCGCCGCAACCGTCATCTTCTGGTTGTGATCAATGAGTCCTGACCCTAGGCTTCAACGGCCCTTGCGCGCCCTCATCTTGTTTTCTTGCGACATGCGATATTCGGTGTCCGTCACGACACCATCTTTGTCGGCATCCATTTCGTCGAATGTTCCAAGCGTCACTGTGCGATATTCGACCAATGAGATGTTCTGGTCGTGGTTGAGATCAAGGCGTGACATTTGGATTGATACGTCTGGCGTGTTTTGCGGCGGCACCAGGCCGGCGAATTCACCGGGTGTGATTACGCCATTACGGTCGACGTCAAGCTGGTTGAATAGCGCGCGATTGGCAGACTGCGCCTTCGCATAGGCGGCGTTGCGTTCAAACTGTTCAACTTCGGCGCGGGTGATCATGCCGTCACCATTGAAATCACGCTGGCGAAATTCTGTGTCCATCGCCTTGATGAAGCTACCGCGGGCCATATCGGGTATGGCTTGCGTCGCGGGTTGCGCAGGGGCTGCGGTTTGGGTAGGTGCTACCGTCGGCGCTGGCTTTGTTGACCCATTTCGATTTTGGACCTGCTGCTGGGCGCCCAGCGGCGCGCTTGCTGCCAGCATGGTGACGATGGCCACCGTGAGTCCTGTCTTCTTCACCTTAAAATCCCTTTTTCGTCTTAGCGAATTGCCATGCACAAAAAAGGCCGCCGGAGAAATCCCCGGCGGCCAATTTTCGGTGTCTATTGAAGCTTAGAAGCCGAAGACGACGCCAACGCGACCGCCCAGCTTGCCGCTCTTGTTCAGACCGCCGCCAACAGCGCCGGTGACATAAACGTTCGGCGAGATGCGTGCAGCAGCGTTGACCGCGATGGCCGAAGCGCCCTGGTAGAAGCCAACGTTACCCGACAGAGTGAAGCTCTTGTCAGGCAGGATCGCGTTGCCACCCAGTGCGATTGCAGCAGCCGTTGAGCTAGCAATCTCATTGCGAAGCTGGGCATCGCCAGCGACGCGTGCAGCGGCTTCTGAGTCAATCCGAACACCCAGTGCATTGTCAGCAGCGGCGCGGGCCGATGCTTCCGATGCTACTGCAGCGGTGCGGGCAGACACTTCTGCGGCCAGGTTGGTCGTCAGAGTGGTGTCTGCAGCCGTACGTGCGGTAGCTTCTGCAGCGAGGTTGGTCGTCAGGGTAGCATCAGCAGCTGCGCGGGCGGTTGCTTCAGCCGAGACGGAAGCCGTGCGAGCGGTAACTTCCGCAGCCAGGTTGGTCGTCAGGGTGGTGTCAGCAGCGGCACGGGCCGTCGCTTCAGCCGTGATGTTGTTCTGCAGGGTGGTGTCATTAGCAGCGCGAGTTGCAGCTTCAGCCGAGACTGCAGCGGCACGGGCCGTTGCTTCAGCCGTTACCTGGCCGGTGTTTGCTGCGTCGGTGGCGAGAACGCCGGTGCCGACGTTGCTGATCGTGTTGCCGTTCAGGTTGAGCGTCGAGGTGACGTTCACGTTAGCAGCATCGACTGATCCGGTGGTGGAGAGGCCCGCGGCATCGAGCTCGGTCACCGACGGAGCGCTGCTCAGACCGTTGTCGTTGATCTGCCCGGTGGCTGGGTCGTACGTTGCCGTGCCGGTTCCATTTACGAACATAATGCCGTCAGTTGAGACGAGACCAAGGTTATAATCGTAGGTTGCCGTATCACCATACGAGCTCGTCGTATACGACGACTCGCTGCCAAGGCCGGTGATTGCGGTGCTGGCATTGCTATACAATGCGACGTTCGAGACGGCGGTAGGCGAAGTCTGGACCGGACCGGTCACAGCAGGGGCAGAGACGGTGAAGCCGCCCGAGCCATCTGGGGTCGACGTGACAACGGTCGTTGTCGTTTCATTGTAAGACGTAGAAGCTGCAGCATTGATATCTTGCGTTACAACTTGACCGCCGAAGCCCCAGACAGCGGCGCTGCTGCTGTAGGTAGAGTCGACCGAGACAGCGTCAGTGGCGGTGCTGGTCGCAGTCTGGACACCCGTTACGGCATCGTAAGTGTAGTCCGGACCGGTTGAACCAGCAGGCGTCGTCGACGGCGCCCCTGGGGTCAGCGTGACCGACTGCGCCGAAGCGGGCGAAACAGAAACCAGGCCGGCGATAATCGCCGTCGAGGCCATTAGAGATTGGTACTTGCGCATCTTGGTATTCCCCTGAGGTTTAAAACTCCCGGCGTTCATACGGCGCTATCGAGCGGAAAAAATTATCGCTTATAACTAGTGATAACTACTAAGTAGAATAACTAGTGAAAAACGTTAGTGAAAGCGATCTGGAAAATTTGCATGGGGGGGCGGAGGTGCAATGTGATCAGTCAGTATAAACACTTACTTTCGATAGAGCGCCAGTTAAAAATAAGATGTTTACACAACGAGGCGCGTATTATAGGTGAACTGTGCGTAAATGGTCCCATGCCGTCGCTTGAGATCATGAAGAAGACTGGAAGGTCAATTTCTGGCCATACCAATGATTTGAACAAGCTTGTCAGCCTTGGGATCATCGCCAGCAAGGCCGATGACTCGGATGGCCGGGTGAAGATGTATTACCTGTGCGACCATGTCAGAGAGCTGCTGCTTTAAAGACCGATCCTGTCGATTCAGCAATCGCACTGCCACAAACGAAGAACGGCGCATCTTGCGATGCGCCGTTCTTGATTCGGGCCTAAGATTTCGCGCCTTACTTCGGTGAAATCACCATCAGCATCTGGCGGCCTTCCATGCGAGGATAGGCTTCGATCTTGGCTACTTCAGCCGTATCTTCCTGCACGCGGCGCAGCAGGTTCATGCCCAGCTGCTGGTGCGCCAGTTCGCGGCCGCGGAAGCGCAGGGTGACTTTCACCTTGTCGCCTTCGCCAATGAACTTGTGGATCGCGCGCATCTTCACATCGTAATCGTGATCATCGATGTTAGGACGCATCTTGATCTCTTTGATCTCTTGCGTCTTCTGCGTCTTGCGGGCGAGGTTAGCCTTCTTCTGCGCCTCATAGCGGAACTTGCCGACATCGAGGAACTTGCACACCGGCGGATCGGCGTTGGGCGAAACTTCAACCAGGTCAAGGCCGACCCCGGCCGCCTGCTCGATTGCTTCGTTGGTGAACATGACGCCTATGTTTTCGCCATTCTCATCGATGACGCGGACCTTGTCCGACGTAATAAGAAGGTTGAAGCGCGGCCCGCTCTTGACTGGGGGCTGCAGCATTCGCCGGGGTGGGGGGGCTATTGTAGATTCTCCTGTTTCAACGCGATTGGCGGTCCCTTAAAACGATTCAGGGTCTCACACAAGTTCGACCTCGATGGTGCTTTCACCTGCCGCCGCCAGCAGCTTCGCCTCGACCGCTCTCAGTCGCGCTTCCTGCATCACCTTTTCGCCCAGCAGGTCGGTGACATAGAAGGTATCGGCCGCGCGTTCGCCATAGGTTGCGATGTGGGCCGAGTGGACGATCAGCCGCGCCTCGAACAGCGCGCGGGCCAGCCGGTTGAGCAGGGCAGGGCGATCGCGGGCGCCGATTTCCACCACGGTGAACCGGCTGGAGGCTGAATTGTCGAAAGTAACCTGCGGGCGCACGGTAAAGGCCTCGGCGCGTGGCCTTGCGAGCGGGCGCGCGGCAAGCTGCGGCACCAGCTTCACCCGGTTGGCGAGGGCGTCGGCGATCATCGTGCGGATGCGGGCGAGCTGGCTCTGCTCCATGAAGGGGCGGCCCAGCGGGTCCTGCACAAGGAAATTGTCGACCGCCACCCCGTTGCGCGCCGTGTGGATGCGGGCGTCGATGATGTTGCCGCCGGCCAGATGGATGCCGCCGGCGATGCGGTAGAACAGGCCGGGATGGTCAGCCGCGATCACCGTCACCAGCGTCGCTCCGCGCGCGGCATAGTATTCGCAAGCGACATGCAGCGCCTCGCCCGCCGCCGCCTCAAGCTGCGCGAGGTTGAGCGCGATGATATCGTGCGGCTCGGCGATCCAGTAGGCATCGACCAGCTGTTTGCCCTGGCTGTCGACCAGATCGCCCTTGGCTCCCAGCTTTTCGCGAACCACCTGCTTTTTCGCGGCCACTCGCTCGGCACGGCCGTGCTGGGCGTGGCCAAGGCGCAGGCGCTCTTCGGTGGCTTTGTAGAGTTCGCTGAGCAACTGGCGCTTCCAGCTGTTCCACGTTCCCGGCCCCACCGCGCGGATATCAACAATGGTCAGCAGGGTCAGCTGGCGCAGGTTTTCGACATTTTGCACCACCTCGACGAAATCGGTGATGGTCTTCCAGTCGGCCAGATCACGCTTGAAGGCGGTGGCGCTCATCAGCAGGTGGGTGCGGACCAGCCATGAGACGAGCTCGGTCTCGGCCTCATCCAGCCCGAAGCGCGGACACAGCTTCAGCGCGACTTCCGCGCCCAGCACCGAATGGTCCCCGCGCCGCCCCTTGGCGATATCGTGGAGCAGCACGGCAACATAGGTCGCGCGGCGTGAGCGGACCTGATGGATCAGCTTGGTGGCGAGGGGATGGTCCTCCCCGCGCTCACCCTTTTCGATCTCGGAGAGCAGGCCGATGGCGCGGATGGTGTGTTCGTCCACTGTATAGTGGTGGTACATATCGAACTGCATCTGCGCGTTGACCCGGCCGAAATCGGGCACGAAGCGGCCGAACACATCGGCCTCGTTCATCCAGCGCAGCACCGTTTCGGGCCGGTTGCGGCTGGAGAGCAGATCGAGGAACAGGGCGTTGGCACGCGGATCATCGCGCACTTTGGCGTCGATCAGCTTGGTATCGCGCGCGGCCAGACGCATGGCATTGGCGTGGACATCAAGCCCGTGAGCATCGGCAAGGGCGAAGATCTCGACTAGCCGGACGGGATCTTCGGCAAACCAGCTGTCCGAAGGCACGTCGATCTTACCTTCGGCGACAACGAAGCCCTTTATCAGCTTCTTGCGTCCGCGGAATCCGGCAAAAAATCCGCGCTGCTTCTTGGCGAATTGCTCGTCCAGCTCAGACAGGAACAGCCCGGTTAAAGACCCCACACGTTTGGCCTGCAGGAAGAAGTATTGCATGAAACGCTCGACCGCGCTCTTGCCCGGCCGGTCAGAGAACTGCATCCGCAAGGCCACTTCGCGCTGAAGATCAAAGGTCAAGCGGTCCTCAGGGCGATTGGTAATGCTGTGCAGGTGGCAGCGCACCGCCCAGAAGAAGTTTTCGGCGCGGCGGAACGCGCGGTATTCAGCTGCCGTCAGCAGCCCGACATCGACCAGCTCGGCGGCGCTGCGAACATGATGGATGTACTTGCCGATCCAATAGAGCGTGTGGAGATCGCGCAGGCCCCCCTTGCCCTCTTTGACGTTGGGCTCAACCACATAGCGCGAATCGCCCTGCCGCTTGTGCCGCTCGTTGCGCTCGCCCAGCTTTTCGGAGACGTAATCGCGCTCGGTGCCCGAAACGACTTCAGCCCAGAAACGCTTTTCGCCAAGGTCGAACAGGTCCTGATCGCCCCAGACATAGCGCCCTTCGAGCAGCGCGGTGCGGATCGTCAGGTCGCTCTTGGCCATGCGGACCATGTCATCCAGACTGCGGCTGGAATGGCCGACTTTCAGCCCGAGATCCCAAAGGAAATAGAGCATCGCCTCGATAACCTGCTCGCACCACGATGTCGGCTTGGTCGGGGTGAGGAAGGCGATGTCGACATCCGAATGCGGCGCCATCTCGCCCCGGCCATAGCCGCCCACCGCCATGATCGTGATGCGCTCGCCGGTGGAACGGTTAGAGGCGCGATAGACGTGATCGACCACGTGATCGTGGATCAGCCGCACCAGCTGGTCGACAAGGAAAGCCTGCGCGGCGGCGCATTCGGTGCCAGACGAAGGCTTGGCAATCAGCCGCCGGGCAATCTCGGCGCGGCCTGCCTCCAGCGCAGCGCGCAGCAGCTCGACCACCTTGGGCCGCGAACGCTCGGCACCCATTTCGCCAACGATATCGTTGATCGCCGCGGCAATGGTGCGCCGTTCGATAATGTCACGCTGATGCGGGATGCGCAGGGTGGTCATGGGGTGGCCTTAGGGGAAGGCGGGGCTGGCGGGAAGTCTAGGGTTTGCCACAAGCTTGCAAATACCGCGCCTTAAGCGCCCGCTTATCGACTTTCTCCGTACCCAGCCGCGGCAAGTGCTCGCGCTCCTCAAAGAAAACCGCCGGATGCTTGAAGCCAGCAATCCGCGTCTCAAGGTGCGCCCGCAGGTCTGCTTCCCCCAGCCCCGAACCTTCGCGGGCAACAAACACCGCCACCGGCACCTCACCCAGTCGCGCATCGGGCAGGCCGAAAACGCAGGCTTCGATAATGTCAGGATGGGAATAGATTGCCGCTTCGACCTCGCTCGCGGCGATGTTTTCGCCGCCGCGAATGATGATGTCTTTCTTGCGGTCGACGATGAACAGGTAGCCGTCCTCGTCGAGATAGCCGAGGTCACCGGTGCGGAAAAAGCCGTCTGCTGTTACCGCCTCGGCGGTCGCGGCCTCATTGCGCCAATAGCCGATGAAGTTGGCGACCGAGCGGATTGCTACCTCGCCAGTAGCACCAGACAGCAGATGGTTTCCGGCGTCATCGAGAATGGCCACTTCCACGATCGGGCGGCTGGCCGGGCCGGTGCTGTGGGGCTTGTCGAGGTAGTTCTGGTTGACGTTGCCGCAGCCCACGCCGTTGGTTTCGGTCAGGCCATAGCCCAGTAGCGGATAGGCATGCGGTGCGGCGCTGCGCAGGGTGCTGACATGGTCGACAGGGCGCGGCGCGCCACCGGCGGCGAGGAACTGGCAGCTTGAAAGGTCGAACTGCGCCCGCTCGGGGTGGGTGGCGATCTCGTGGCTCATCAGCGGCACGCCGATGAAATAGGTGACCTTCTCGGCCTCGATCAGCCGCATCGCCTCGCGCGCATCCCAGCGCGGCAGCATGATGATCTTGCGGCCAATCGCCATCGAGGTGAGCAGCAAGACGATCTCGCCCGTCACATGGAACAGCGGCACCGGAACCAGTGTGGCAGGCTGGTGGGGTGAGGCCTCACCCTGCCGGGTCTGGTGGGTCAGCAGCATCAGCGACTGCGCGGCAAAGCTGAGCGCACCGTGGATCACCCCGCGATGGTCGGAAAAGGCACCCTTGCTCTGTCCGGTCGATCCCGATGTGAACAGGATGGTCGCCGGGTCTTCGCCGGTGAGTTCGGGCAGGGACGCTTCGCAGCCGAGGAGGTCTGCCAGATCCTCGCGCGGGTCTCCGTGGCTGAGAATTCGCACCTCTGCGCCGTGCGGAATCCCGGCCAGACGCGCGGCGCGGGGGGCATCGGCGAAGATCAGGCGGCACTCGGAAAGGGCAATGCCGTCGGCCATCTCCGCAGGCGTCCACCAGCCGTTGAGCAGCACGGCACAGCCGCCGGCCATCAGCACTGCCATATAGACTATCACCCAGCTCGCCGAATTGCGCGCCGCGATGCCGATAGGCTGGCCGGGGGCAACCTGATGGTGCGCGATCAGCCCTGCCGCCACTTCGCGGGCCAAGGCATAGGTTTCGGCAAAAGTTAGCCGCACAGTGCCATCGACGATGAAATCGAGCGGGCCATATTGCGCGGCATAGCGTTCAAAATAAGCGGGCAGACTGGCGGACGCATTTTTGAAGGCGGGAACCGTGGTGCCAAAGCGGGCGACAGGCAAAGTTTCCAGCGGCGCGCCGGGCGCGGTCAACGTATCCATTATGCCCGCAAGTTCGCGGTCGAGTGCGCTCGGCATCCTGTGTCCCCTGCCTAGTGGTCACAAGCGGTTCCATCTCGGTTCCGCCTGTGCCAGAAGCATTTCTGACATTGAACCTAAGGGACGCGTCCATTGTTGTCACTATTGCTCGCTTCGGCCGCCGCGCACCAGCCGATCCAGTGGATTGATCTGGGACTAACCAAAGGCATCAGCCTCGGTTTTTTTACCCTGCGCTGGTATAGCCTTGCCTATCTGACGGGCATTTTGCTGGCTTATTGGCATACATCAAAGGCGATCAAGGGCGCAGGCGCGCCGCTGGCACAGCGCCATGCCGATGACCTGTTCTTCTATTGCACGCTCGGTATCATCCTTGGCGGACGGCTGGGCTATGCGACGTTCTACACCGGCGGCAACACCGGCATCCCCAGCCTGTGGCTGCACCCCACCGAACTTGCCAAGCTTTGGGAGGGCGGCATGAGCTTCCACGGCGGGCTGGCGGGCGTGTTGATCGCGGTCGCCTGGGTCTGCTGGCGTAACAAGCTGAGCTGGCTGCGAGTGATGGATTACATCGCCGTTTCGGTGCCCTTCGGCATGCTGTTTGGCCGCCTTGCCAACTTTGTGAATGGCGAGCTTTGGGGCAGAGTTGCCGGGCCAGACGTGCCTTGGGCGATGGTTTTCCCCGATGCGCCAGACCAGCTCGCGCGCCACCCCAGCCAGCTTTACGAAGCTGCGCTGGAAGGACTGCTGCTGCTGCTGATCATGATGCCGCTGTTCTGGAAGACCCGCGCTCGCTTCCGTCCGGGGATGCTGGCGAGTACGTTCGCGTTGGGGATTGCGCTGGCCCGCTTTGTGGTCGAATTCTACCGTGAACCCGATGCGCAACTCTCGGAATTTGCCAAGGCGACCGGTCTATCGATGGGGCAGTGGCTCACCCTGCCCTTGGCGGCGGCGGGGCTGTTCTTTCTGATCCGCTCGCTGGTTCGCCCGGCGCTGGGTTCAGGCGCGCCGATACCGCCGCCTCCGGCCGATTGACCCGCCGCGAATGGACGAAAGCGAGCCGCTTACCGATGTGTTCCAGCGCCTGATCGGCCACATGGGCCCGATCAGCGTGGCGCACTATATGGCAGAGGCCAACGCCCGCTATTACAACACCCGCGATCCTTTTGGCGAAGGGGGTGACTTCATCACCGCGCCGGAAATCAGCCAGATGTTTGGCGAGCTGATCGGCCTGTGGTTGGCCGACGTGTGGATCCGTGCAGGCCGTGAAGAGCCGGTTCACTATGTCGAGTTGGGGCCGGGGCGCGGCACGCTGGCGCGCGATGCGCTGAACGCGGCAAAGCGATATGGCCTGACGCCTAAGGTCCATTTCGTCGAAACCTCGACCACGCTCAAAGACGTGCAGCTGGTCGCCGTGCCGGATGCGATGTGGCATAACGATCTCTCGACCATCCCGGCCTATGGTCCGGTGCTGGTGGTTGCCAACGAATTCCTTGATGCCTTGCCAGTGCGGCAGATGGTGATGACCGAGGGCGGCTGGCGCGAGCGGATGATCTCGGTGCAGGAAGGTCGCTTTATTCCGGTGGCAGGCCAAATGCCGATGGACGCCGCTGTGCCCGAAAGTCGCCGGGTCGCGCCCATAGGGACGATCATCGAGACCAACCCTGCCGCCGCCGCGACAATCTATGAGATTGCCGGCAGGCTCAACGAACAGGGCGGGGCGGCGCTGTTTATCGACTATGGTAGCGATATACTGCGCGATGGCTCTACCCTGCAGGCCGTGCGCGCCCACCGCAAGGTCGATCCCTTTGCGGGTCCCGGTGAGGCTGATCTGACCGCCCATGTCGACTTTGCCACCCTCGCGCCGATCGTCCAGTCGCGCGGCTGCCGCTGGCTCGGCACCGTGCCGCAGGGACGCTGGCTGCGCGCACTGGGGATCGAGGCGCGGGCCGAGGCGCTGTCTGCTTTCGCCCCTGAGCACAGGGGCGCGCTGCATGCCGCGATGGACCGCCTGATCGGCGAAGGCCAGATGGGCGCGCTGTTCAAGGTTTTCGGCATGGCCGCGCCGACATGGCCGGACGGGGCGGGCTTCTGATGAAAGTCGACCGGCCCTCGCTGCTTACGCGTGTTGTGCTCGCTGTGCTGCTGTGGGTCTATCGCCGCAAGAAGCTGAAGATCTTTGGTCAGGCGCCAGAGTCAAAGCGCTTTGTGATTGTCGGCGCGCCGCATACGCGCAACTGGGATTTCATCTTCTTTCTGGGCGTTACCCACGAACTTGGTATTCATCCCGCATTTATGGGCAAGCACAGCCTGTTCAAGTGGCCGATGGAGCGCTTCATGCGCGAAATGGGCGGGGTGCCGGTGGTGCGGTCATCGCGGCACAACTATGTCGAGCAGATGGTCGATGAATTTGGTAAGCGCGATGAATTCATGCTGGTGATCGCACCCGAAGGCACGCGTAAGGGCGCCGCGAAATGGAAATCTGGTTTTTATCATATCGCGCTTGGCGCTGGCGTGCCGATCGTGCCAGGCTGGGTTGACTATGAGGCCAGACGCGCTGGTCTGGGGCCAGCGATCATGCCGACAGGCGATTACCGGGCAGACATGGCGCGGATTGCTGCCTTTTACGGTGAGGTTATTCCCGGCCACCCGCGGATAGCTGCTATTACTGCTGGAGATGACAACAATGATTGAAATTATCGCCATCAACTTTGCTTTGATCTTCGTGGCTATGCTTCTGCTGTGCGTGATTGCCGCGCGGATTGGCGATGTCTCGTTCATCGACGCTGTCTGGGGCGGCGGCATGGCCTTGCTGGCGGCAACCAGCTTTGCCCAGATTGGCGGCGTGGGTGCGCGCGCCGCTCTGATCGTTGGGATGACGGTCATCTGGGGGCTGCGGCTCGGCTGGCACCTGTTCATACGCTGGCGGGCGAATGGGGAAGATCCGCGCTATGCCAAGATCCTGGGGCCATACAAAGCGCAGGGGCGCTTTGCTTCTGGCGCGTTCAAGCGGGCATTCGGCCCACAGGCCGTGCTGCTGTGGGCCACTTGCCTTCCTGCCCAGCTTGGCATTGCCGCCAGCAGCGCAGCGAGCATCGGCACGATAGCATGGGCGGGGGCTGGTCTGTGGCTGATTGGCATGGTGTTCGAAACCGTCGGCGACCTGCAGCTTACCCGTTTTCGCGCTGATTCCGCCAACAAGGGCAAGGTGCTTAGCACTGGCCTTTGGAGATATACCCGCCACCCTAACTATTTCGGCGATGCCTGTGTGTGGTGGGGCATCTGGCTGGCCTCGACCGAGGCAGGCTGGCCCGTTGCGCTGGGCGGGCTGATCGGCCCGCTATTCCTCACCTACACACTCACCCGTTGGTCGGGCAAACCGCTGCTCGAAAAGGGTCTGATGCAGAGCCGCCCTGGTTATGCGGAATACGTGGCGAAGACTTCCGGCTTTATTCCTTTACCGCCGCGGCGGTGACATTCGGGCCGCGCTCGACAGAAGATGGGTGACGCGGCAAGAACTGGCCGGATGATAAACCAAGAGGGATGCACGCGATGAGCGAGCCAATAATGAATGGCGAAGTGCTGGTAGAGGTGCGGGCTGGTGTGATTGAGGTCACCATTAACCGCCCGGATGCCAAGAATGCCATGACCAAGGCTGCGGCAGAAGCCATTGCCGCGGCGATGGATCGGCTCGATGCCGAGGATGATCTGCGTTGTGCGATCCTGACCGGGGCTGGCGGTACCTTCTGTTCAGGCATGGACCTGAAAGGCTTTCTCAAGGGCGAATTCCCTGCCGCAGGTGCGCGCGGTTTCGGCGGCCTCACCAGCTGGACGCCAAAGAAGCCAGTTATCGCAGCCGTTGATGGCTATGCCTTGGCTGGCGGCATGGAATTGGCGATTGCTTGCGACATGATTGTTGCCAGCAAAGGCGCGAAATTCGGCATTCCAGAGGCCAAGCGCGGGATGGTGGCTGCTGGCGGCGGCGTCGTCCAGCTGCCGCGTCTGCTGCCTCGTCCACTGGCGATGGAACTGGCGCTCACCGGCGAGCCGATCACGGCGGAGCGGGCCTTTGCGCTCGGTCTGGTCAATGCAGTGGTTGATGGCCCCGCGATTGAAGGCGCGCGGGAACTGGCTGCGCGGATTGTTGCCAATGGCCCTCTCGCGCTGATCGCCTCAAAGGGTGTAATTCGCGATTCCTGGAATTGGGAAGAAGATTCGATCATCGCCAACCAGACGCCATATATCTCCGGGGTGTTCGCCTCAGAGGATGCGCGCGAGGGCGCCATGGCTTTCGCCGAAAAGCGTAAGCCAAACTGGAAGGGGCGCTAATGCAAAAAACCCGGCGAATTTCGCCGGGTTTTGCGCTTCCTGTTCCGAATGGTGGGCGTAGCAAGGATTGAACTTGCGACCCCTACGATGTCAATAGTGTTCAACACTATGATAACGCTATCCAATTCGTGTTTCTATCACACTGGAAATGCGACTAGAATGCTCAAAGCCACGGCAGTTTTCTGACCGTTTTGAACTTTGTCACAGGTGATAGAGACGCTGCCCACTGTGACACGATTGTGATGTGATCAGGCGCGGGTATGAGCGCAACATCATCTGACATTTACAAGCCTTTCAGCAGAGTTTCGTAATGGCTAATTTTTAATGCCATATGATACAGATCGCTAAAAATCCCACGGAGCAAAATACGCTGCCGATTATTCTGCTAACCATTAAAGAGTCGGTGGTTTTGTCGCTTAGGCTTTGATTGCTGTGAATTATTTTATCTGCTTTGACGGCGGTCTCTCCTCCAAGAAGGCACATCACCACAGCGATGAGAGTCAGTGCCCAATTTAACATGCAGCATCCTCGTTCAAAATGGCTTTCGACAATCTTAGCTGGCTACATGCAAGCTGGGAAGGTGATTGGCACTGTCGCACTAGATCTCACAGAATCTGATATAAACAAATATGTCATTCTTTACGAAAATCGCGCAGGTCATTGGAAATCAACAAAATGACATGTGGAGGTTTCTGGTAGGACCAAGTCTCTGATTAATTTATATTTCTCTCAGTGACAAAAGTTAATGAGAGATAGGTAAATGGCAAAAGCGAAAGTCCTCAGCAAAGACGAAATCAAGCGCGTGATGCGACTGGCTGATACGGGCAACAATGGGCTGCGCGATCAAACGGCACTTGCTCTCAGCATTATGGCTGGGATGCGTATTGGTGAAATCAGCAAGCTGACGATCGGCGATGTGCGTGGGATTGATGGCAAGGCTGTGGATGTCATTCATCTCAGCAAGCACCAGACCAAAGGCAGCAAGTCACGGCGCGTGTTCATCTCAGATGAGCTTCGCAAGCTGCTGAACCACTATCTTGCCGCCATCAGCCAGCTCGATGACAGCCGAGCATTCATCCGCAGCACACGCACCCAGGGGCATTTCAGCAACATCAGTCTCAGCTTGCGTTTCAAAGCTATCTACATGGCTGCGGGTATAAGTACTTCAAGTCATAGTGGGCGAAGGACATTCGCAACCCGTTTGAACGCTGCTGGAATTGGTATGGCCACGATTCAGCAAGCGATGGGCCACAGCTCAATTCAAACTACGGCAGGATATTGCTGGGTCAGCGATGATCAGCTGGCGAACGCGGTCAACGCAATTTGACGAGTGAGCACGCTACCATGCTCACCTTTCTGGTTCAAAGTACGGTACCAATCTGCTTTTTCTAAACCAAAATTTTTACCGTCTCGAAATGTAGCGGGTCCATCCCCAAGCCAAACCTACTCCATCATATTAAAAAAATAATTAAATTTATGATATAATGAAACTGTTAACCTCAAGCGGCCACCGCTCAAGAGCGCTTGACACGCTTACATTGCCCCCTCTACTCTTCTTTTATTGATGCATGGTTCGTGTGCACGTGGGGAGGGGAAATGAAAGCCCATTCAGGCTTTGTGATTGCGGTTGCGCTTTGCGCTTCTGGTTTGACTGGGTGCAACAAGCAGCTACCCGCTCCAGCTCCAACGGACCAAGCGTCAAGCCCGGGTGAAGCCCAGGCGGAGGTGCCATCTGTCGCGTCTATCGCGCAGGATCTTGCTGCGGGCAACTATGACAAAGCAGCCAAGGGTGCTCAGTTGGCAATTGATGCTGACCCGAGCAAACCAGAACTTCAACTGCTTTTTGCCCGTGCGCAAGCAAGGCTGCAAAATGTAGGTGAAGCGGTTGCCGCCCTTCAGGCGTGTTTTGAAGCAGGCTTCCATGACCCTCGTGGGGCCCTCGAAAACCCCGATTTTGATGCCATTCGTGCGAACCCAATCTTTATAGATTTTGCCCGCAAATTTCAGCGAAAACAGGCCGTAAGCCCGGCAAGGTCTCGGTCTGGGCCCGCGTCGTCGATCACTGCTGGCGATGTCTCAATAATCGAGGGGCGAGACGGACACTCTCACATCCGCGCAGGCGACATTGATCTCAAGGACTAATCTGACATGACGACCAACGCCCGCCTTCTGCTTATTGCAGGGGCATCGACCCTTTTGGTTGCGACACCTGCCATGGCCGATCCTAACCAAGGGACCGGCTCTGCACCGATCACCAAGGATGTCGAATCTGTCCGCACCCAGGCTGAAATCAGTGCCAAGCGCGATCTCATCAAACGGCTTCTCAAAGCGCAGATTGGGGCGTCACGTCTTTCGGAGGTAACCGATGAGACGCTCGACAGCATGGCTGGCCAAATCCAAGCATCGATGATTATTGATCGGCAGGCGGCGAAAAACGGCAACCTCTACCAAGTAACCATAACCGCAGAGGTAGATGCGTCTTGGTTCGCCCGCGTCATGGATGACGAGGGTATTAAGTCATCTTCGAATGTGGCCGGTGCAGACAAGCAACTGATTTACGTCTTACTGGATGAGACGGCGGGGATAGGACAGGATGCATCCAAGCCAACCTCGGTCCAGACCGAATATGACCGGAGCACTGGAGCGTCCTTCTCCGATAAATCCGTGAGCGCCTATTCCGACAAGGAAAAAGCTGCGGCTTCATACAGCGAGAAGAGTGCCTCAAGTGCTCGAGCCTCCGGCGCTGCGGGCTATTCTAATTATTACGGCTCCGGCGCGGCAGCAAGCCGTGCTAGCGCCGCGTCGGCCTCCTCGTCTAAGGGAGCGGCGGCATATTCCCATTCAACCAGTTCGATAGACAAGGCTGACGTTCAAGCTGAAAACCATGATGACGTGCATTTCAAGCAATCGGTAACTTATCAAGCCGGTGTGACCAAAAGCGGTCCCGCTGGTGCGGCACTTTCCGGCCTAGTCGGCCAGTTCATCAATGATGGCCTAGAAACGGCTGACCCCACAATGGCGCTCAGTGCCTATTACAAGGGCAGCAATCCGACATACGCCGCGATAAAAGCGCGGCCCGACTTCATTACCTTCACCCGCGTGCTGGCAAGCCAGAAGGCGCCCTTCTTCATGGGGGGGGCAATTGCCATCACAGATACGGGTAAAGACCCGGCGACCAGCATGTTCCGCTGCAATGGCCGTCTCAATGTGACCGCCTTCGCGACCGAAGATGGCCACGCCATCGGATCGGGTGACCAGACCGCAAACGCTTCGGCGCAAAGCTTCGAAGATTGCCAAGGCCAGGTTTCCAAAACACTTGCAAAACTCATCGCCGATGAAGTGGGCCCGCAGATCAACCGTTTCTGGCGCAAGCAAATTCGCAACCAGCAGGAAACCGTAGCCGCAGCAACGCAGGGTGGCGATTTCACGCTGGTGATCCGCGCCACTTCGATCGACATGGGCATGCAGGCCGACGTTTTCGATGCCCTCGGTTCCATCTCGGGCGTGAGCAAGCAGGCGATGCTTGCCCAGACTAACAACCAGATGAGTTTCCAAGTTTCGTACCAGGGTGGCGTTCCGCTGCAAATTGCCTTGTTCCAGAAGCTTCGTGGCAATCCCGCCTATGCTCAAATGAAGCCGCAAGTTGATGGACGCGTGATAACCCTGTGTATGTCCGGGTGCCAGTAATGCGCGTGTCTCCACGGCGGGTCCCGGCAACATTCGTCACTATTTTTCTACTGACCATGCCTGGCATGGCCAGCGCGGGTGAACTGCAGGTATGGCCAGTACCGGGGCTTTTCGGGCTTGACCAAACCAACTGTAACCGTCGCGCTGATGCCTCTCCTGAGTACGATTCCGCAAAGGTCCACCGTGACCTCTGCGCCCTCTTTGCAGACCCGGAAACCCTGCGCGTTAGCTATGGCGAGTTGTTCGTCGATCAGGTGGCAAAGGCCTTCCCCGATTTCGTGACCAAGCCTGCGCAGGGCGTCAGTTCGGGAGCGGCCGTTTCCCAGCGCCTGTCCAACACGCTGATCGCTTCGCTGCACATGTCTCGCGCGGATATCTGGACGGTCGACAAGCACACCGGGGCCAGCGAGGTTTTCCTTCCCTTCACCTTGACGCTCAACCTGACCAATGCCGTTTCGGGCGAAGTCATGTTCACTGAGACCGCTTCGGTGATCCCGGAGAGTACCTTCTCCAGCAAGGACGTCGCCGGGCCAAGCCGCAAGGAATTGCCTGCGCAGATACGCTCAGCCATTGCCCAACTGGTCAGAGCTTCCGCCGACAAGTTTAAACCTTACCCGCTGGAGGCTACGGTCCGCGGAAAGATTGGCGATGATTTTCTGATCGACAAGGGGCGCTCTGCCGGTTTGCGGATCGGCGACCACATCGGACCCGACGCGCGCGTGGTCTATGCGGATGCCGGTTACGCCTTTATCAAGCCCGTGCTTGGCGATTTCAAGACCGGCGAGAATGTCAGTCGAGAGGTCGCAGCTCCAGCCGAGTACTTAGCCAAACCATCGGCGGTCATCCTGCCAGCAGCGATGCCCAAAGGCATGCCGAAGGCCTATATCACGCAAATCTTCGAGGAACTGCTCGGAGCCCAGGGTGTGTTCAGCACCATGCCGGTGAACCAGAGCTTTCCGCGACTACGCGATCTGGCAACCAGCGCGGTCGGCATGCCGTCCAGCGTGACCGCCCAGCGCGCCTCGCCGGATTACCTCGTGCATCTCGATGTCTATGCGTTGCCGCATTCCGAGGTCGGGACCAATGTCGCCGGTGTGAAAGTCCATACCTTTGAAGCGAATGCCACGGCGAGCATAATTGATCGTTCGGGTCGCGTGGTCTTCGCGACAGTCGCTTCCGACCGCATTCAGGACCAGGTGGTTGGCGGGGTAGGTTTCTCGCTTGAGCAGCGCCAGGACACCGTCACTAAGAACGCTCTGCTCAAGCTCGCGCAACGCATCGCCGCCCAGTTCAAACCGCAAAACCTGCGACTGGCGTTGACCGAACAGGGCAAGGGAGCATCGGCCAGCGATCCTTCCGGCGCCCTTTCGCTCGGCGCAGGAGGACTGGTCGTGCGAAAAGCAGGGCGCTTTAGCGGGATCGAGGACGATGTCTGGGCGCCCGTAGGTAACTTCGAAGTCATTTCCATCGACGGCGCGAAGGCAACGCTGCAATCACAAGATCCGCTAGCCCCAAAGGTGCGCAAAGACGACATCTTCGTATACGATGGCGGTGCTTTAGCAACCCAGACCCGGCGTTCCTTTACCCTATGCACTGGCGATTTGGCGCCGGATAGTCAAAGTCGCGACCTGTCGAGCGAACCTACCATCAGGGGCATTGGGTTTGCGCTGTTTGCGCAAAGTTTTCCTGCACCAGCATATCTCAATGACATGCCCGCTATAGGCTTGGATCGGCTCAGTCAGTTTCCCGGCTTACAGAAGTTTGGCGTGGTCAAGTCGCGCGGCGAAGACCTTTGCATCCGTCCGATCCTGCGCCTGGCGAACCTCGGCACAGCGCAGGTCAAGGGCGGGCTGGTCGCCAGCAAGTACGCTCTTACCATGGGGTATACAATCCATCGCGGTGGCGAAAAGCTATCGGGAAGCGGTCTGAGAGTAGAGATGACTTCCGGCGGCTTCCAGCCTGGCACAGATCCGGCCGAGATTTCGATTTCCAATGATCGAGATGCAATCGCGCAGTTCACCACAATGGTTAGTGGTGCCCTCAAGACAATCGAGATGCCCAAATAATGGAGAACGGTATGAAGAAAATTGTTAGCCTCGCCACATGTTTAGCCCTGCTTGGGGCGAGCACAAGCGCATCTGCGCAGTTCGGAGGGCTTGGGCCGAAGCTTCCTGGATCTGGTGGCGGTGGCGGTGCATCGTCCGAAGCTGGAGATGTTGATGGCTATCTGGCCCGGTCAACTGAGACAGCTCAGATCATGATGACTTCGATTGCAATTCTTGAATATGCTCGTGGGTCGCAGAAGGACATGGCCGCGCTGAAGGCACAGATCGGTACTATCCAGAGCAAAAAGGATCCAAAA
>CANGBE010000008.1 GCA_947451875.1 Sphingomonadaceae bacterium
CATTCGGAACGTCATTCCTTTGATTTTGGCCTGTTGTTCTGATCAAGACTTCGGGCCAGTGATTCGAGTACGGTACGCAATTCAGCATCGCCGATATCGCGCAGGCTTTCTCCCAATTCCATCGGAATCGGTTTCAGACTGGGTGGCGCGGTAGTGCTTTGAGCAGCTGGTGGCTTAACAACGCCTTGCCGGATCTTCACTCGGGCGACTGCTTTATAGCCAAAAAAGCGGTTCACTCGCTCCATGATTTCGGGGATGACGTGTTGAATCATTGGGGCATGGGCCGGGCTGACGACCAGCTCCAAAATGCCCTCGCTCTTTTCCCCCGGCGGAAAACGGATCGATTCGGGCGTGCAGACCCGGGCGTGGCGCTCGCCTACGATCTCGCCCCAGCGGGTGACAACCGATGACTGGATGAAACCGAACCGGCGGAAGGCTGTGCGGCCAATGTCAGGCATCAGATCGGCAATCGCCCGCGCCTGACCACCGCGTGGCCGCTCATAGCGGCGTGGTTGCTTGCCCTCAGCAGCGGCCTTCTTAGGCTTGCCTTTCGGCTTTTCGCTGTCCCGTTCCATTGCAGAGCGGCTCATGCCATAGCCGCGCAATGGATGCCAGCACGCAGCAAATTTCCCAAGCATTGTTGGGCTGGTATCAAGCCCATGCGCGAACCCTGCCTTGGCGAGCATTGCCGGAGGCGCCTGCTCCCGATCCCTACCGCGTCTGGTTGTCAGAGGTGATGCTGCAGCAGACTACTGTTGCCGCAGTGATCCCTTACTTCGAAACGTTCACCCGCCGCTGGCCCGATGTCGCCGCGCTTGCCACTGCGGATGAGGGTGAGGTCATGGCTGCTTGGGCTGGCCTTGGTTACTACGCCCGGGCCCGCAACCTGATTGCCTGTGCAAAGACAGTGGCCAAGAGCGGTGGAGTGTTTCCCGATACCGAAGATGCCTTGCGCGCCTTGCCGGGGCTGGGTGCCTATACCGCTGCTGCCATCGCTGCGATCGCCTTTGGTAGGCGCGCAGTGGTGGTCGATGCCAATGTCGAGCGGGTGGTCGCGCGCCTGTTCGCCATTGATGAGCCGCTGCCGAAGGGCAAGGGAGCCATTCGCGAAGCCACCGACAGGCTCACACCCGATAGCGGTGCAGGCGATTTTGCCCAGGCAATGATGGATCTAGGATCGGGTATATGCACTTCGCGCAATCCGCGCTGTCTGCTCTGTCCGCTGGCGCAGCACTGCATTGGGCGGGCTTCAGGCAAGGCGGAACTCTATCCAGTGAAGGCAGCCAAGAAGCCCCGACCCGAGCGGTCTGGGACGGCCTTCTGGATCGAGCGCGATGGCGCAGTCTGGCTGGTTCGCCGCTCCAGCAAGGGTATGCTCGGCGGCATGATGGCCCTGCCGGATGACGGCTGGACTGCGCGAGTTGACGGCGGAGGCCAGCCGCCCATCGCCGGACAGTGGGAATTGGCAGGCCGGGTCGAGCACGTCTTCACCCATTTCTCGCTAACGCTCAGCCTTGCGATCCAAAAAGAGGTTGCGCTGGGAAGCCTTGATCCCGAACAAGGTCAGTGGTGGCCGCTTGAGCGGCTGGATGAGGCGGGAATGCCAACGTTGTTTGCTAAAGCAGCGCGGTTGGCTCTGGCTCGGGATGAGAGTTGATCTGATGGTTGCAATGCACGTTGCCTTTGCCGGAAGCCCGCTTGATCGCGCCGATCATTTGCGTGGCGATGCACCAGCGATTGCCGCGCTGATGAATGTGAGTGCGCGATTGCTGAGAATGGAGGGCCTTGATCCGGTGGTTGGCGACGATGGCGCGCTGTCATGGGGCGTGCTGGCTGAAGTTGCCGACAATACCGAATTGGTTTTCCTCGGCCTGCTGGATGGCCGCGCCTGCTTTGCCCCTGCGCCGCAGCAAGGATCAGTCGCGCCGCCCAACCCTCGGTTATGGCAAGCGTTGGCGAGCTTATCAGGCCCAGACATGGCAATCTATGGCATGGCGCGGTCCCTGGTGGGCTGGCACGCGCGCCATCGCTTTTGCGCCCAGTGCGGCGCGCCGACTGCGCCAGCAAAAGGCGGCTGGCAGCGCAACTGCACCTCAGAAGCCTGCCGCGCCGAGCATTTTCCGCGCACCGATCCGGTAACGATCATGCTGGTAGAGCATGAAGGCAACCTGCTGCTCGGCCGCCAGCCGCGCTTTCCGGCGAAGCGGTTTTCAGCGCTGGCAGGCTTTGTCGAGCCGGGCGAAACGATTGAAGAGGCTGTGGCCCGCGAGGTGTTGGAAGAAGCGGGCGTGCGGGTCCGCGATGTCAGTTATGTAACCAGCCAGCCTTGGCCGTTCCCCTCGTCACTCATGATCGCCTGCCATTCGCATGCCGATAACCCCGCGATAACCATCGATGCCAACGAGCTTGAAGATGCCTGCTGGTTCACCCGCGCAGAGGTTGCCGCAGCCATGGCGGGTGATGAGGAAGCTCCGTTTATCGCTCCGCCGCCATCCGCCGTGGCCTATGTCCTGCTGCGCTGGTGGCTGGATAACGCCAGCTAGTCTTTCACGCTCAGTTGCAAGGCGCGGGTCCGGTACATGGCGGCTGCGCTCTGGTCGATCATCACACCATGGGCATTGGAATAGGCATCGGCCATCCCCGTGCAGGCATAGGATTGGCCCTTGTCACAAGCATAGCCAAACAGGTCCACCGCTTGCGCATAGTTGATCGGCCCGCCTTGTCCGCGGTAGAGCATCCAACCGAGGTTCGTGCAGCCCTGAACATAGTCTCCCTTGCAAGCGGCGGCGTATTGTTCTCGCGCTGCCTTCTGATCTCTGGGGCCGCCTTCGCCATATTCGAGCATATAGCCCATTTGCGAACAGGCCCGCGCATAGTCTTGCTTGCATAGCTCAACGAATACCTCGCGTGATTTTGTTAGATCGGCAGCTATGCCCTTGCCATTATTCAACATCACGGCTGACCAAAAGCAGCCATGTTTGTTCTTCATTTCGCAAGCCTTGTCGTAAAGACTGCGCGCCATGGCATAGTCCTTGTCCGCACCGATGCCGTTTTCGAGGTTGATCGCGGCGTTGACGCAGGCGACGTCACTCTTCATTTCACAGGCCTTTGTGTAAAAGGGCAGGCCGCCCCCCACATCTTTGGTTACCCCTTCGCCGCGCTCAAGACGATAGCCGTAGGTATTGCAGCTGTTGGAATCCCCGGCATCACAGCCGCGCTTCATATCCTCGGTACTTTCAGCCTTGGCCGCATCCGTCCGGGCAAAGTCCCACGAATAGTTCCCCGCAGAATAGCAGGCTGGCCCATGTCCCAGTTTGCACGCTTTGCGGTAAAGTTCGAGCGCTTTGACCGCATCGTACAAGCCCAACTTCGGTGCGGCGTGAACAAGGCCGACATCGTAACAGGCCTTCGCCGTATCGGCATCGCAGGCCAGCACGAGGGTGGGGAACGCTTCATCCAGACGGTGATCATCGAAGGCCTTGTAGGCTGCCTCGATGGCTGCCGCTCCCGGTTTGAGTTGGGGCGGGGTGAGTTTGATAATCGGAGGTGGGGCGGCGCGCGTTACTGGGACAGTCTTCACCGCAGGACGCGCCGATTTGCGGGCTGCGCTAGCTTTCGCCTCGCTGCTACCCAAACCTGCGCACAGCAGAGCCAAAGCCGCCACTAATCCGGTCGTGCGATAGTGCATTGGTTCGCCTTGCTAATTGCTGATTGCATTCATCCTTGAAGCATTCAATGAGGTGTAAGGAAAGAGGCGAAGGGGCAATACTGGACATGATCCGCAAAGGAATTTTTTGGCAGGGCACATGCGTTGCCGCGGCAACCTTGCTGGCTATTTCGTCTGCCGGACAGGCCGCTCCTAAAGCGAAGGGCAATGCCGCACCGCCTAAGATCAAGATCATTCCGACAGTTTCCGCCCCCCCTCCCGTCGTGGTTGCTCCTCCTGCACCGCCACCAGCTCCTCCACCACCTCCCGCAATGCCGGTGGTGATCGTCGATATTGGACCAGCGCCAAAGGCTGCTCCGCCGCCGCCTCCCGTTCCCGAGGATCAGCGCAACCGCAAGGCAGAGCGCGCCGCTGCCGCCACTGCCGCCGCCAATGATGCAGCTTGCCTCAGCCGAGCCGAGCTGAAGGACTGGATGGTCGACAAACGGTTGGCCTCGTGTGACCTCGCGCTGGCTCAGCCCGAGCCCGCAGGATCATACTGGGATCGCCGCGCGCTTCTGCTGCAGCAGCGGGCCTATATGGCGATCAACAAGGGAGATGCGGTCCATGCTTTCGAAGCGCTCGATGAATCGGACGCCATCGGCAAGGTAAGAACCGATCCGCTGTTCGATATGTCGATCGGTATTGGAAATTCGATGCTACGAGCATGGATTCTGCACGCGCGCGGCCAGAATGCGCAGGCCTATGATCTGCTGGCGAAGGCCAAGGCGCTCCGTCCCGATGCGCCCTCGGTGGTCGCGTCGATTGATCAGATGGAATCGCAGATCGAATTCGATATTGGCAAGTTTATCACGCAGCTGGAAAAGCGGGTCCGGATCGATCCCGATGTGATGAAGTCGCTTATTTTCCTGCACCTTGCTATGGGTGAATTTGACAAGGCGGCGCTTGTTGGTGACCAGATCTCGCTGGCCGAACCCAAGTCACGCAGCGGCTGGACCATGTCGAATGCACAGACGCCGTTTGAAATTGCAGAGCGGGCTGTGGAATTTGAGGCAACCAAGGCCTACATCGCGGCGCGGCGCGGCAAGTCTGAGGCTCGTGATGGCTATATGGCCAAGGCCCGCCAGATCATTACTGACTATGTCGGGAGCGATCCGGAGCTAAATCCGCTGCAAGGAACCAAGCCCAGGAAGCGGGACGTCGAGGCCTATGCTGCGCGCAAGATTGAGGCGATAAAGCTCAGCGAGGAAGCTGACGAATGGCTGGATGCCATCAACTTTCGCGAAAAGCTTGGCGCTGACGATAGTGGAGGCGATGTGCTGGCGCTCGTCAACCACTACGGCAAGTTCAAGAATAAACCCGAATTGCTGCCAGCCCTGCTTGAATCGCTCACCGCCTATGCGGCCAAGGGCAAGAATGACGCGAT
The DNA here is from genome assembly GCA_947451875.1 of Sphingomonadaceae bacterium. GTDB lineage: Bacteria > Pseudomonadota > Alphaproteobacteria > Sphingomonadales > Sphingomonadaceae > Novosphingobium. Next base: position 5,094 of record CANGBE010000008.1, read on the forward strand.
AATCGCCACCCAGTTCCGGGATCGCTTGCTGCGCCAGTCGTTGTACCTTGATGGCGTTGCCTATTTGGCGATCATGGGCGAACGCCTGCCCCGCGGCGAGCATCTGGATCAGATTGGCAAGCTTGGCTCCAATTCGCTTGATTGGCTATGGGGTGGCTCGGCGGGGTTTACCCAGACCAAGGAGGTTGTCGACGGCGGGGCCGATATCCGGACTATCCGCTATGAGACGAACACCGGCACCGGCGCGATAGCGGAAGAGATGCTGATGCTGGCCATCGTTCACTATGCCGAAGCGGACAAGAAGGATGCCTTTGTCTTTCTGACCAACCGAACAGTGGCGCGGCACATCACGACATCAAGCTGCTTTTACTATTCGTGCTCCGCCGGGGTAACGTCTGACGCGGGTTTCGTATCAGAATCCCGCGTGCAACTGTTCAACGCCGCCTCGCCGCCGGCGGAGCTGCCGGCTGGATCGGTGCGGATCATCACCACGGCTGATGTTAAGGCCGCGCTGATGCCGCGCTATCAGTCTTACGGGGATCGCAAGGCGGCAATCGAGGCGGAAAAGAAGGCGGCGCGCAAGTAGCGCCCTTGCTCTGAGGTAAGTGGCACCCTAAACCACTGCAGCATCCCCGCATTATCGTGTGAGCTCCGCTTGATACTGACCCCCTTCGAATGGACGATTGCCAAGCGTTATATGCTGCCCGGGCGCGGGGAGCGGATGATCGCGCTGGTCGCCGGCATCGGTGTGGGCGTGGTGACAGTCAGTGTTGCGCTGCTCGTTGTGGTAATGAGCGTGATGAACGGCTTTCGCGCCGAACTGCTAGACAAGATCGTTGGTGTGAACGGGCACGCCATCATTCAGGCCTATGGCGGGCGGCTGGATAATTGGCAGGACGTGCTCAAGAAAGTGCGCGCGACGCCGGGTGTGGTTCATGCCTCGCCACTGATCGAACAGCCCTTGCTGACCACCTTCAACGGGCGGGTTGAGGCAATTCTGGTGCGCGGCAATACACAAGAAGACATCGCCAGGCTGAAACTGCGGGAGAAAGACGCAGGCAACCTTGCCTCGCTCCAGCCCGGTTCCGATACCATCGCTATCGGTGCGCGATTGGCAGAAAATCTGGGTGCGCAGGTGGGCGATACCATCACGGTGATCAATCCGGCTGGACAGTCGACTCCCTTCGGCACGGTCCCTCGCCAGATCGCCTACCGCATTGGCGCGATCTTTGAGGTTGGCATCTATGACTATGACGAAACCTTCGTCGTCATGCCGATGCAGGATGCGCAAACGCTGCTGCTTACCGGCGATGCCATCGGCATGATCGAGGTGAAAACCGAAGACGCAGACCGGGTTGAGGAAATTCTCGCCCCTATCACCCGAGAGCTTCAGGGAACGGCCGTGGTGGCCGACTGGAAGAAGATCAACGGACAGCTGTTTGAAGCGGTGCAGGTGGAAAGCGTGGTGATGTTCTTCATCCTGTCGCTGATCGTCTTTGTCGCGGCGATGAACATCCTGTCCTCGCTGGTGATGATGGTCCGGGCCAAGGCGCGCGACATTGCCATCATGCGCACAATGGGCGCGACGCGCAGCAATATGCTGAGGATATTCGTTACGGCGGGCACGGCAGTCGGAACGGTCGGTTCGCTCGGCGGCGTGCTGTTGGGGCTGCTGATCCTGATGGCGCGTCAGCCGATCGTGAAGGGCATCGGCTTCATCACCGGGCAGGACCTGTGGGACCAGAAGACGCGCTTCCTCGCGGAAATTCCGGCGCGCACCCAGCCGCTGGAAGTGCTGATGATCGCCGCCATGGCTATCGGCATGAGCTTCCTTGCCACACTCTATCCCGCCCGCCGCGCGGCCAGTACCGATCCGGTCGAGGTGCTGCGCTATGAGTGATCCGGTGGTCCAGCTTGAAGGCCTGACGCGCAGCTTCGTTCAGGGCGACGTGCAGATCGACGTGCTGCGCGGGGTCAATATGACCATCGCGCCAGGCGAGATTGTCGCGCTGCTCGGGCCCTCGGGGTCGGGCAAATCGACGCTGCTCCAGGCGGTTGGTCTGCTTGAAGGCGGGTTCGGCGGGAAGATCCTGATTTCCGGCACCGATGCCTCGCACATGGACGGTGACCAGCGGACGACGCTGCGGCGCGATACCATCGGCTTTGTCTATCAGTTTCACCACCTGTTGCCCGATTTCACCGCGATCGAAAACGTCATAATCCCGCAGTTGATCGCCAATCGTATGCGTGATGAGGCAGCGATCCGCGCACAGGAACTACTCAGCGCGTTAGGTCTGGCAGAACGACTGGATCATAAACCCAGCCAGCTTTCAGGCGGCGAGCAACAGCGCGTTGCCGTGGCGCGCGCGCTGGCCAATCGTCCAGGACTGGTGCTGGCAGACGAGCCCACCGGCAATCTGGATGAGGCCACCGCGGATAAAGTTATCGGCGAGTTCGTGCGGCTCGTGCGCGGGCAGGGCTCTGCCGCGCTGGTCGCCACGCATAATGAGCGGCTGGCCTATTCCATGGATCGCGTGCTGCGGCTGCATGACGGTGTGCTGGAGTAATTGGCAATGAAATTTACGGCGCAGGTTGCCGATTTCATCACGGGCGGGCTCGATTTCGTCTCGCGGCGCATAGGGCGCTATGGCCGCTATGCCTTCCTCGACGCCAAGCAGCGCGAGCTGGGCGGGGTGGAGCCGATCGAGTTTGAAGCGATCCTGCTGACCTATCTGCTGGGGCGGAAGGACTTCTTCTTCGTGCAGGTTGGCGCACATGAGGGCGAGTCTGGCGATCCGCTGTGCGATCTGGTGAAGCAGCGCAGCCTTCGCGGCATTTTGGTTGAGCCGCAGCCTGAAATGTTCGCCAAACTGTGCAGCAACTATGCCGGTTACCCGCAGCTGCACTTTGAACAGGCAGCGATTGCGCCTGCCGATGGAACAGTCGATTTCTTCCGTGTCGATCCCGCTTTCTGGCGCAAGCACAACCTCAATCCAGGCTCGGAAAGCGAGATATCCTCGCTCGATCCCAAGCAGATCCGCTTTCACGTCGAACTGTTCGGTGGCAAGGCATTGGCGGCCCGCGAGGCGGAATACCTCACCTCGGTTCAGGTCCCTGCGCTCACCCTGCGGACCCTGCTGGCGAAGCACGGGGTTGTGAAGTACGATTTGCTGCAGATCGACGCCGAGGGCTTCGATTACGAGATCCTGAAAATGATCGAGTGGGACAGCGCTCCGCCGCTGATCCAGTGGGAGACGGTCCACCTCAGCGTGTCGGATCGCGTCGCCGCATGGGATCTGGTGCGGAGCAAAGGTTATAGGTTGTTTGCGCCGAACAGCTACAACACGCTGGCCGTGCGCGAGAAGGAGCTTGCTGCATGAAGACAATCGCCGATTTCACCGCTCGCTTGCCGAATGGCGAAGAGGTGAGCCTTGCCGACAAGCAGGGCAAAGTGCTGCTGGTGGTTAACACCGCCAGCAAGTGCGGCTTCACCCCGCAGTATGACGGGCTTGAGGCGCTGTGGCGCCAATACAAAGATCGCGGGTTCGAGGTTGTCGCCTTCCCCTGCAACCAGTTCGGCGGGCAGGAACCGGGCGATGCCGGAGAGATCGAGAGCTTCTGCAAAGTGAACTTCGGCGTCAGCTTCCCGCTGATGGGCAAGATTGAGGTTAACGGCGACGCCGCGACCCCGCTATACCAGTGGCTGAAAGCAGAGGCGCCGGGGATTTTCGGCACGCAGAAGGTCAAATGGAACTTCACCAAGTTCCTCATCGGCCGCGATGGCAAAGTGGTGAAGCGCTATGCCCCGACCGATAAGCCGGGGAAGCTGGCGGCCGATATTGAGCGCCTGCTGTGACGTTGGAACATTGCTGATGATGATACTGCGTAAGCTGGCAGACTTCATTTCGGTAAAACTCTACCGTTTGAGCATCAGGTTTGTCCGGTTGGGGGTTTGGGGCAAGCGTGAAACCCGTCAGGGCGACCTTGGCGGGGTCGGTCAACTGGACTTTGCCGCGCTTGTTCTCGCTTGCGCCGGGCAAAATCCTGATTTCAGCTTCGTCCAGATTGGAGCTAACGACGGCAAGTCGGGCGATCCGCTGCCTGACTGTATCAAAACGTTCGACCTGCGCGGAATTTTGGTCGAACCCCAGTCAGGGCCCTTCGCCGCACTGAAAGCCAATTATGCCGGTCAATCCCGGCTTTCCTTCGAACAGGCGGTGATCGCCGAGACTGACGGTACGGCGCGGTTCTATCGTGTCGATCCGGGGTTCTGGCAAAAGCACAATCTTCCGCAAGGCAACGAAAGCGATATCTCGTCACTCAAGGCTGAACATATCCGGTTTCATATTGCTTTGTTCGGCGGGGAAAAGCTGGCCGCCCATGAAGGCGAATACCTGCGCTGGGACGATGTTCCGGCGCTCACGCTGAACACATTGCTGGCTAAGTACCAGCTGCCGGAGCCCGATCTGCTCCTGATCGACACCGAAGGATACGACTATGCGATCCTGCAGATGGTCGATTGGCATAGTCCGCCAGCCATAGTTTATTATGAATCGGTCCATCTCAGCGACGCTGATCTCATTGCCTCGTTCGAACTGCTGCTTAGCAAGGGCTATCGCCTGTTTGCCGCAGATGGTTTCAACACGGTTGCAGTCCTTGAACGACAAGCGCCCAGACAGTTTCCGCCGACGACCAAACCGGCGAAGCTGGCAGCCGATATCGAGGCTTTGCTCTAAAGTCCTGCCCCTCAGAGTCCGGACAGCGCGCCCGGATCGATTTGGGCTACGGCGGCTTTAAGCTCATCAATGCTAGCCGCACTGCCATCAGCCTCAATCATGAAGCGCCCCGCAACAACCTTGCCGAATTTGCCTGAATGGCTGTCGTTGCGCCAGGCTTCGTTCTGGATCGCGCCATCGACTATGCCGGTCTTTTCATAGCCATTGGCATCCTGCTGACTGTGCTGGACCCCCATCGCAGATCCGATACCGGCCAGCGCGCCCATGGCTGCCATGTCCGTGATTTTTAGGCGAAAACTGTTGCTGCCAGAGGTGTAGGTGCCTTCAGCTTCGCTGCCCATGCCGCCCAACGCGTTGGCTTCCAATGCGGTGCGTTGATAGGCACCGATGGAGGCGGGCAGCAGAGCTTGCAGCTTGGCCGGATCAACCGCAGGCTTCTTGCTGGCGGCCTCCATGTCATTTGCTGCCTGCTGTGCTTTGCCCATATCAATCGCGCCAACACCCGGCACGTTGACCGTGCCTGAGACTTTGCCGTCGCTCTCTGAAAACGGCGTTGGCGAACCGCCGATCATGCCAAGGAACGACGCGGAAACAGCCCCGACGACCATGTAGAGCACTATCGCGCAGACAATCGTTACCGCTGTATAGCCAACCGCCTTTTCCTCCGGGACTTTCATCAACGGCGTTGCGCCAAGGTAATAGAGATAAAGACTGTACAGCCCGGCAAGGCCCAGAATTCCAAGGCCCGGCAACAGGCCGAATATGCCTGCCAGCCACGCAGCGATCGAGCCATAGACCACCAGCTTGAATGCCGCCGTCCGGTCTGAAACGCCGCCAAATTTCGGCGCCAGCCAGTCAGCAATCAAGGCAAGGACGATGATTCCGACAATGCCCAGCACATATTGGACGACCGCACCTGAAAGACCGGCCATCAGTCCGGGGTGCCAACTGATGCCGAGCGCGCCGTAACCAAACAGCTGACCATGCAGGAAGCCGGCTATCGGCCCAATCGCTGCGAGAGGCACTGCATAGCGCATGACCAGTTCGCTCGGCGATGCTGGCTCGCCCGCAATCTTCGGCCATTCATCTTTCGGTTTCAGCAGGATCGCCTTGATCCGCTCGATCATTGCGCTGCGCCCTTCCGGGCTACCCAAGTTGTCATTCATCGCCATTCCCCTTACGCTGAGCAAGTTGACCCGTGGCTCGTTTTGTTGAGCATCACACCACATCCTGAAATGATTGCAAGCTTTTCCCCATATGGTCGTGGCTTGGTGCTTGATTGCAGGGTGCGGGCGGGGATAGCGTCGCGCCATGGCCTTTGCTCCTTTTGTCCCTTTGCGCGTATTTTCGAGCTACACCATGCTCGACGGGGCGATCGACCCCAAGGCGATTGCCAAGCTGGCCAAGGATCGCGGCTTTCCGGCGATTGCGATGTGCGATCGCAACGGGCTCTATGGCGCGATGTCCTTTGCCTCGGCCTGCAAGGACGCGGGAATCCAACCGATCATTGGCACCCTGCTTGGGCTTTGCCGGGGTGACGACAAGACGGTCGATAGTCTCGCCCTGTTCGCCAAGGACAATCAGGGCTGGGAGAACCTGTGCCACCTCGTCAGCAAGGCGCACCTTGATCGTCCTCTGGAGCGTGATCCGCATGTGACGCTGGGCGACCTTCGGGGTTACACCGATGGCCTGATCGCGCTCACCGCTGGCGGCGAGGGCGCGCTGGCGCGGCTCTTGGCAGAGGATCGCAAGGAGGCCGCCAATGCCTATTGCGCCGAGCTTGAGGCGCTGTTCCCGGACCGGCTCTACATCGAAATCTCGCGCCGCAATGACCAGATTGAAGAGGCGAGCGAAGAGGCGCTGATCGGCCTTGCCTATGCGCGCGATCTGCCGCTGGTCGCCACTAACCCCGCTAATTTTGCCGAACCGGGGTTCTTCGCAGCGCACGATGCCATGCTGTGCATCGCCAATTCGACCCACATCGATGCCGCCGACCGTCCGCGTTCGAACCGCGAATGCTGGGTTAAGTCCGCGCCGATGATGCAGGAGATCTTCGCCGATCTGCCTGAGGCGCTAGCCAATACGCTGGTGATCGCACAGCGTTGCGCTCTGATGCCGCCCAAGCGCAAGGCGCTGCTCCCCAGCCTCGCCGGTGACAAAGAGGGCGAGGCGCAGATGCTGATTGCCGACGCGCGCGCCGGTCTTGAGCGGCGGCTTGTCCCCTATGGGGTGATGAGCGTGGAGGAGCGGCAGGTCTATTTTGACCGGCTCGATTTCGAAACCAATGTCATCAACACCATGGGTTTCGCCGGCTACTTCCTGATCGTGGCCGACTTCATCAAGTGGGCCAAGGAAAACGACATTCCGGTGGGGCCGGGGCGTGGTTCGGGTGCGGGCTCGGTGGTGGCCTGGGCGCTGACGATCACCGATCTCGATCCGCTGAAACTCGGCCTGCTGTTCGAACGCTTTCTCAACCCCGAACGCGTTTCGATGCCGGACTTCGATATCGATTTCTGCGAAACTCGCCGCGGTGAAGTGATCCGCTATGTCCAAGAGAAATACGGGGCAGACCACGTTGCCCAGATCATCACCTTCGGCAAGATGAAGGCCCGCGCCGTGCTGCGCGATACGGGGCGCATCTTGCAGATGTCCTATGGGCAAGTAGACCGCCTTTGCAAGCTGATCCCTAACCACCCGACCGACCCCTGGCCGCTGCCGCGCGCTCTCAATGGTGTGGCCGAATTCAAGCGCGAATATGACAATGACGACGAGGTGAAGCGCCTAGTCGATCTGGCAATGCAGCTGGAAGGCCTGCCGCGCAACAGCTCTACACACGCTGCCGGTGTAGTGATCGGTGATCGCCCGCTGGCGCAGCTGGTGCCGCTCTACCGCGATCCGCGATCAGATATGCCGGTGACCCAGTTCGACATGAAATATGTCGAGGATACCGGCCTGATCAAGTTCGACTTTCTCGGCCTGAAAACCCTGTCAGTGCTGCACAAAGCGCGGGAACTGCTTGTCCGGCGCGGCATCGAGATCGATCTGGATACGCTCAGCTGGGATGACGAAGACGTTTACCGCATCCTTCAAGCTGGTGACACGGTGGGCGTGTTCCAGCTGGAATCGGAAGGCATGCGCCGCACGCTTGCCGCCGTGAAGCCAACCAATTTCGGTGACATCATCGCGCTCGTTTCGCTCTACCGGCCGGGCCCGATGGACAATATCCCGCTGTTCGGGCGTCGCAAGAACGGGCTGGAATCGATTGAATATCCGCATGAAAAGCTGGCGAGCATTCTCTCGGAAACTTACGGCATCTTCGTCTATCAGGAACAGGTGATGCAAGCCGCGCAGATCCTTGCTGGCTACTCACTGGGTGACGCTGACCTTCTGCGCCGCGCCATGGGTAAGAAAGACCAGAAGGAAATGGATGCGCAGCGCCAACGATTTATCGCTGGCTGCAAGGAACTGTCGGGCATCGAAAAAGCCAAGGCCAACGAGCTGTTCGATTTGATCGACAAGTTCGCTGGCTATGGCTTTAACAAGAGCCACGCGGCGGCCTATGCCTTGCTCGCTTACCAGACTGCTTGGTTCAAGGCGCATTATCCGCACGAATTCTACGCCGCGTCGATGTGCTTCGATATGCACCAGTCGGAAAAGCTCAGTGTCTTCGTAGACGATATGCGCAGAAATGGCGTGACTCTGGCCGGGCCTGATATCAACCATTCCGAAGCCGAATACTCGGTCGACATGACCGATGAAGGGCTTGCCGTGCGCTATGGCATGGCCGGCATCCGCAATGTCGGCGAAAAGGCGATGGATGCCATCGTGGCCGAGCGTGAGGCGAACGGCCTGTTCACCAGTCTGGAAGACTTGTTCCGCCGCTCACCGCAGGGATCGATGAACCGCCGCCAGCTGGAAGGCCTTGCTGCCGCCGGCGCGCTGGACTGCCTGGAGCCGAACCGGGCCAAGGTACTCGCCAATGCGGATATGCTGCTCGCCGTTGCTGATGAGGCCGAGCGCAGCCGCAATTCGGGGCAGGCCGCGCTGTTCGGTGGTGATGACCATACCCAGCAGGCGCTGCGGCTGGTCGAAGCCGAGCCTTGGTCCCGCGCTGAGCAGATGGCCAAGGAGCGCGAAAACTTTGGTTTCTATTTTGCCGCACATCCGGTCGAGCAGTGGCGGGCTATTGCCAATGCCAACGGATCGCGCACTTTTTCCAGCCTCATGCAGTCCGGCGTGTCCGGCGGTGGCGGCCGTATGCAGGCGGCGATGGCGGCGATGGTGGAAGGCGTACAGCGGCGCAAGACCAAGCGCGGCAACGATTTCGTCATGGCTGAATTCTCTGATCCATCCGGGCAATTTTCGGCCTCATGCTTTGAGGAATCGCTGGTCGAAAGCTTTCAGCAGTGGGCGCGCGATGGCACCTGTGTGCTGCTGCAAGTCGAACTGGATGCCCCCAGCCCTGACGAGCCGCCACGGGTGACTGTGCGCGGGGCGCGTCCGCTTTCGGAAGTGCGCGAATCAGCGCGGATGGAGCTGCGTTTTGAAGTCGACCGGGTCGAGGCCATGGGCGAACTATCGCTGCTTTTGCCAACTGGCGACAGTGCAACGGGCGAGGTCTATGCCACGCTTGTGCTCGGCCAGCGTCAGGAGCCGGTGCTGCGGCTGGGCAGCAATTTCATGCTCGACAGCGAAGTGGCAGAGCGGGTGGCGCTGATCGAGGGCGTGCACAGGGTTTCACTGGGCGCCCGGCGCGGCGCGGCGAAATTGCGTCTGGTGGCTTGACGCTGGCAAGCTGTGGCAATCGCGGTTATCGCGAACCTGCCCGAGATTCGCAGGGTAATGGGGAGGTCGCATGTCGGTTTTGACTTTGGTTCTGGCGCTGGCGCAAGCCGCACCTATGCCGCCTCTTGCGTCCGGCGAAGCCCCGCGCTCCTGGCGCGATCAGGTGTTTATTTCGCCTGCTGGTGAGCCGTTTCGTGCGCCGGAAGGCCAGCCTTATCCGGTGGTCACGTGGTTCAATCAGGCGGATCTGAATCACGATGGCAAGCTGAGCGAGGCGGAATTCATCGCCGATTTCCAGCGTTTTGCTACTGTGCTCGATGCCGATCGCGACGGGATCATCGAAGGCACTGAGATAGAGACTTATGAAAACGTCATGGTGCCGGAAGTACATTCCGGGGCAACGCTTTCCTATTCCACCGAAGGTGAAGGATCAAGCCACGGCCCGCCGGCAGACTCGCAACCAATGGGTGCCGGAAAATATGGCCTGATCAACCTACCAGAGCCGGTAACGGCGATGGATATGCGGCTAAATGGGCGGATAACCAAAAGCGATGTCACCAGCGCGGCGACCTATCGCTTTTCGCTGCTCGACAAGGACGAGCGCGGCTGGCTGACTCTGGCCGAACTGCCCGAAACCTATGCGCAGGGACACAAGGGGCAGGTTCGCAAACGGCGTCGGCGCTAAATGGACTACGTCAATCCGAGCCGCGAGAACTTTGATCGTTTCAAGGCGCTGCCGCGCGACGAGCCGATGCATCTGCTCAACATGATCCGTTTTCGCGATTTGGCGGCTTATCCTGAAGGGCATTGCAGCGCGGGCCTCGGCTGGAGCGGCGAGCGGGCTTTTCAGGAATACCTCCGACTGGTTGTGCCGTTCATCGAACGACTTGGTGGCGGCATTGTCTGGCAAGGCACCTTTCAAGGCGTGATCACCGGGCCGGAACAGTTCGAGTGGGACGAAGTTTTCGTCATGGGCTTCCCCCGCGCCGATACGTTCCTCGCACTGGTGAGTGACCCGGAATACAAGGCCAAGGTCGTCGATCACCGAACGGCTGCGGTGCAGGACAGCCGGTTGGTGCGTTACTTCCCGGGCTGATCTTGCGACACAACTTTGTGAATCTCTGTCGTCAGTTGGTTGTTGATGGTGATCAGTCGGTGCAGATCATCGCTGATATCGAGCAGGGCCTCGGCATCCTTGTAGGTCTGAAAGGCTTGCTTGTCTGATGCGGCGGCGGCAACTTTCTGGCCGACCATGATGATAGAGAGCAGCACCAACTGCAGAAAAGTTTGCGCGATCCACGCGATCAGGGGCGCGGTTCCGGCACTGATGGCGGCCGGCAGGCTGATTAGCGCCAAAGCAGCAAAGGCATAAGCGCACCACATCGTGCCGACGACGTTGGTGATCTTCACCGCTAGCCAGCCGTTGAAGCCGGTATGCTCACCAGCGCAGGTGGCGATACCCTCCGCCTTGCGCGCGGCATTGCGGGGGTGGGGCGTGTGGTGTGATTTGGCGGTCATGGCTTGGCCCTTTGCTTGAGATCACTGCGTTGCAGTCTGCTGGACGAACCCGCGGGTGAATGATAGCCTTTCCATTATAGCTGGAAGAGGGGAAATTTTATGCGGCCCATAATCATCGTTGTGGTCACTGCTGCCTTGTCGTTCTCTGCAACCGCCAACGCTGGGGACGAGCAAGTCGAAAAGCCGATCCGTCAGATGGAAGCATCCTTCAACAAGGGCGATACCTTAGGGGCAAAGGCGGCACATGTTGCCAACCCGAATATTGTTGACGAGATTGCGCCATATCACTGGTCGGGCAAGGGATCGTTCGATCGCTGGCTCGCATCGCTCTCCAGTTCAGAAAAAGCCGAGGGCAAAACCGATGGTGTTGTCGCGTTGGGCGATGCGCTGGTGGAGAAGGTAAAGGGCAGCCATGCCTATGTCGTGGTGCCTTCAACCTACACTTTCAAACAGGCAGGCAAGAAGATCCGCGAGACCGGCACGATGACCTTTGCACTGAGTAAGCGGAAGGACGGCTGGAAGATTTCTGCATGGACCTGGGCCAGCCCCGAGGGCGTGCCGGTAGATTGAAACTCTCAGATCAGTAGATCAGACTTCCTTCAGGCGCGGCATCAGTTCGACGAAATTGCACGGCCGGTTCCGGCTATCGAGCTGTTCGTTGAGGATGCCGTCCCAGCCATCTTTCACTGCGCCGTTCGATC
>CANGBE010000009.1 GCA_947451875.1 Sphingomonadaceae bacterium
GCCCCGGAAGCAATCATCCGTCGGCGCGCCTTTCGCTGCATCTGCGGTTCGCCAAGATCATTCCGGGGGGAATTCACAAGGCGTGTTTTCCAACACTGCTGCGGGCTGCGCCGCCGTCTCTTTAGTTTGCATCTTTCCTTGCGATTTCAGGAGTTTATTCCCTCATTCGCCGGTCAGAAGCGCCCTTCCGATGACTTGAAGCTGCGCCCGCAAAGTGAGCCGGACAAGGCTGAATCGGCACAGTTATCCACAGGCAGCAAAAGCCGCGGTGGATAACTAGGCGTTCGCGGTGGACAACTTTGCGGCAACCGGGATCGCCGCAATGAATCTCCTATCGATTCCGTTAAGCGAGCAGTCGGAGGCGTTCTTAGCGGTCCCTCTGCGCCAAGAGGCGCAACCGGAGGGCGTTGAGCTTGATGAAGCCCGCAGCGTCCTTCTGGTCATAGGCGCCGGCGTCATCCTCAAAGGTCACGTGGCGTTCCGAGTAGAGCGAGTTGGACGACTTGCGGCCGACCACCGATGCGCTGCCCTTATAGAGCTTGAGCCGCACTGTGCCGGAGACCTTTTCCTGGCTGAGATCAATCGCCGCCTGCAGCATCTCGCGCTCGGGCGCGAACCAGAAGCCGTTGTAGATCAGCTCGGCATATTTCGGCATCAGCTCATCCTTGAGATGGGCCGCGCCGCGATCGAGCGTGATGCTTTCGATGCCGCGATGGGCGCGGGCATAGATCTCGCCGCCCGGGGTCTCGTACATGCCGCGGCTCTTCATGCCGACGAAGCGGTTCTCGACCAGATCGAGCCGCCCAATGCCGTGCTTGCGGCCCAGTGTGTTGAGCTCAGTCAGCAGGGTGGCGGGGGACATCGCCGTGCCATTCAGCGCGACGCCATCGCCTTTTTCGAAGTCGATGGTGATATATTCGGGCTGGTCCGGCGCGTCCTCGGGATTGACCGTGCGGCTATAGACATAGTCCGGGGTTTCATTCCACGGATCTTCCAGAACCTTGCCCTCGCTTGAGGTGTGCAGCAGGTTGGCGTCGGTGCTGAACGGGCTTTCGCCGCGCTTGTCCTTTGGTACCGGGATCTGATGCTCTTCGGCCCAGGCGATCAGCGCAGTGCGGCTGGTCAGCTCCCATTCGCGCCAGGGCGCGATAACCTTAATGCTGGGATCGAGTGCATAGGCGGACAGCTCAAAGCGGACCTGATCGTTGCCTTTGCCGGTCGCGCCATGGGCTACGGCATCGGCGCCAGTTTCATGAGCGATCTCGACAAGGCGCTTGGAGATCAGGGGCCGCGCGATCGAGGTGCCGAGCAGATAGTCACCCTCATAGCGGGCATTGGCGCGCATCATCGGAAAGACGAAATCGCGGACGAATTCCTCGCGCAGGTCATCGATATAGATGTGGTGATCGGGCACGCCCATCAGCTTGGCCTTGGCGCGGGCCGGTTCCAGCTCCTCGCCTTGCCCCAGATCGGCAGTGAAGGTTACTACTTCGCAGTTATAAGTGACCTGAAGCCACTTGAGGATCACGGAGGTATCGAGTCCGCCCGAATAGGCCAGAACCACCTTCTTGATCGCATCGCTCATTGTCGTAACCTTTGTATTGAATTCGAGTCACCTAAACGCGGGGCTGCCCCTAGGCGAAGGGCAGCTTGGCGGCAAGAGGAGTGCGGCCAATGGCCAAGGCTGATTTGAAGACCAAAGCCAGCGAAGCAAGCGTGGCTGACTACATCGCGGCGCTCCCCGATGCGCGGTAGCGTGAGGAAGCGGGGACGATCGACGCGATCTATCGCCGCGTTACCCGGATGGAGCCGCAGATGTGGGGGCCGAGCATCGTCGGCTATGGTAGCTATAGCTACAAGTATGAGAGCGGGCGCGAAGGCACGATGTGCCGGGGCGGCTTCTCGCCGCGCAAGGCGGCGCATACGCTCTATGCCATGCAAGTCGTTAGCCTGTGCGCCGGTCGCGCGGCTGAGCTAGTGCCGAAGCTGGGCAAGTACACCACCGGCAAGGGCTGTCTTTACATCAAGAAGCTCGCCGATGTTGATCTGGCGGTGCTGGAAGCGCTGATTGCGCTCAGCTGGGAGCGGATGAACGCGGCCTATCCCGATTGATTACTCCGCCGCCTGCTGCAGATGCCACTCGGGCGCCTGCTCCAGTTCGCCGAGCCGCGTGAACTCCTCGGCGATGTAATCGCGGGTCATCGGCAGGACGCCGGGGCGTTTGACTGACTGGATGTGGAAATTGACCAGGCTGCCGCGACGGAAGCCCTGCTCGGCCCCCGCAAGGTAGAACTGCCACATGCGGAAGAAGCGCTCGTCATAGAGCCCGACGATCTCTTCGCGATGGAGGCCAGCGCGGCGGTACCATTCGGCGAGCGTATAGGCATAGTGATAGCGCAGAATCTCTACATCGGTGGTCTTCCAGCTGGTCTGCTCAAGCGCATCAGTCAGCTCGCTCACCGCGGGCAGGTAGTGGCCGGGAAAGATGTATTTACGGTTCCACTTGTCGGTCGCGCCGTTGGGGCCGGTGCGGCCGATGGTGTGGGTCAGCATCACGCCGTCTTCGGTCAGCAGTTCAAGCGTCTTGCCGAAGTATTCGCCGTATGACCGCGCGCCGACGTGTTCGAGCATTCCGATGCTGGTGATCCGGTCGAACTTGCCGGTAACGTCGCGGTAGTCGATCAGCTGGAACTTGACCTTGTCGGCGACGCCCGCCGCCTCGGCCCGTTCGTTGGCAAACTTCACTTGGTCGGGAGCGAGGCTGACGCCTAACACTTCGCAGCCATAGATCCGGTTGAGATAGAGCCCGAGCCCGCCCCAGCCCGAGCCGATATCGAGCACGCGCATGGCTGATGCATTGGCAGGCATATGCAGCTTGGCGGCGACCAGCGCCTTCTTGTCGATCTGTGCCTGCTCAAGGCTGTTCGAGGGATCGGTGAAATAGGCCATGGTATATTGCCGGTCGGTATCGAGGAACAGCTCGTAGAACCGGCGGGTCAGGTCATAGTGGTGTTCCACATTGGCGCGGGCGCGGGCGCGGTGGTTCATCTGGTCCATCTGCGAGCCGATGCGGTCGATCATGCGTCGCAAAGGGTTGCGTGGATTGACCGTGCCGCTGCCGCCTTGGCCCATCACCAGCAGGATCATGTCGCGGATATCGTGGGGCGGCTCGACAACCAGCCGTCCGTCCATATAGGCCTCGCCGGCGCCGATGCGAGGATCCTTGGCGATGTGAAAAGCCGCGCCTTTATCCGTAAAGCG
This sequence comes from Sphingomonadaceae bacterium, assembly GCA_947451875.1. Classification (GTDB taxonomy): domain Bacteria; phylum Pseudomonadota; class Alphaproteobacteria; order Sphingomonadales; family Sphingomonadaceae; genus Novosphingobium. The sequence continues at coordinate 3,262 of CANGBE010000009.1, forward strand.
AATGCACACGGGATCGGCGGCTGGGTCGCCGTAGTCGTAAACCTTTCCATCGTGGTCCGTGATGAGAAGCCGACCATTTTGGATCAGCGGGCGAAGCATCTTGTCGAGCAGCCACATGGCCACTTTCCTAAGCCTTTTAACGGCAAAGGAAAAGTAGAAACGCCCTCAGCCGAGCCAGCCGAGCGCCGAAGTGAGTTGCCACAGGCCCAGCACGAGGAAAAGCAGCGCCGCCACCGTCCGCGCCAGCTTTATCGAGACGACCTTCATCAGCGCATCGCCAAGGAACACTGAAGGGCCGTTGACCAGCATCATGCCCAGCGTAGTGCCCGCCGCGACGGTGACCACGCTGTGATAATGCGCGCCCAGCGCAATCGTTGCGACCTGTGTCTTGTCGCCCATCTCGACGATGAAGAACGATACCAGCGTGGTCAGGAATGCTCCACCGCGCGGTTTTACAACCTCGCCATCATCATCATCCAGCTTGTCAGGCACCAGCGTCCATGCGGCCATGGCAATAAAGCCCAGCGCCACGGCAATGCGGAACCACGGTGCATCCAGAATGCCAGCCACTTCGCTGCCGACAAAAGCGGCGAGCAGGTGGTTGGCGATCGTCGCCGCCAGAATGCCGCCAACGATCTGCCACGGCGCGCGCAGTCTGGCGGCGAGGACGATCGCTAGCAGCATGGTCTTGTCGCCAATCTCTGCGAGAGCAACGACGGCGGTGGAGGTGAGCAGGGCTTCAAGCATGGCTGCCGCCTAGGTCAGGCCGCGCGCAAGGTAAAGCACATCGCGCGGCTGGGCCATCAAGTGCTGGCCGGAATCGATGAACAGCGTTTCACCGCTCGCCAGCCAGCCTTGCGACAGGAACAGGGCGGCCTCGGCGAGCTCCTTCGGGTCGGTCAGGCGCTGCAGCAGGTTCAGCCTACCAGAAGCGAAGTGCTCCTCTTCCTTCTGGTCATGGCTCGCCATTATCGCACCGGGGGCGAGGCCATAGATGCGGTCTGCCGATTCCTGCGCCGCCATCGCCAGCGTGCGGACCGAGGCGGCAACGGCGTTCTTCGACAGGGTGTAGGAGAAGAAATCGGGATTGGGGTTCGCCACTTTCATGTCGGTGAACTGGATCACCCGCCGTCCGCCCTTCGACTGTGCCAAGCGCAGGAAAGCCTGTGCCATCCGCACCGGAGCCTCGACGTTAACCGCCATGGCTTCATCAAACACGCCCGCGTCAATCCCGGCGGCGCTGTCTTCGTGGAACACCGAAGCGTTGTTCACTAGGCAACGCCAATCGGGCAGACGGGTGGCGAGTTCTTCGATCAAGGACTCTGCCGCGTCACCATCGGCGAGATCACATTGCACCACTTCGGCGGAGGGCAGAGTTCTGGCCAGCGATTCGGCCTCGGCGTGAGAAAAGCCGTGGTGGATCACCACGTGCCAGCCAGCCGCGCCAAAGGCTTGCGCCAGCACGGCACCAATGCGCCGAGCGGCACCAGTAATCAGGACGGTAGGAAGGGTCGCGTTCATGGCTTAATTGGAGCATACCCGAGCCGCAGAGGGAAGGGAGTTGTAACGTGTATCTCGATCTGGTTGATGTGTTTTGCAAAGGGACGCTCAGCGGCAACCCGCTAGGCGTGGTCCATGGTGGCGATGCTCTGAGCGCAGAGCAGATGCTGGCGCTTACCCGCTGGCTGGGCTTTTCGGAGACAACCTTCCTGCTGCCGCCGAGCGACCCATCAGCCGATTACCGCGTGCGGATATTTTATCCAGCGGGTGAACTCCCCTTTGCCGGACACCCCACGCTTGGTTCGGCCCATGCCTGGTTGGCCGCTGGCGGGGTGCCGAAGCAGGCTGGCAAGATCATGCAGGAATGCGGCGTTGGCTTGGTAGAAGTGCGGCAGGAAGGCGAGCGGCTGGCCTTCCGCGCCCCGCCGCTGATCCGCACCGGGCCATTGTCAGAGGCGGAACTGGCCGAGGCGCTGCGGGTTTCCGGCGCTGATCCAGCCTCGGTGGTTGAAGCTGTCCATGTGGTCAATGGGCCGAAGTGGTGCCTGCTGCGTCTGGCTTCCGATGCCGATGTGCTCGCCGCCCAACCTGCGCCGCGCGCGCCGGTCGGGACAGACGGGGGCATCGCCGGGCCGTGTGCCGCGGGTTCGGGCGCAGATTGGGAGCTGCGTACCTTCTTCGCCAACGGGCGCGGAGAGATTGTCGAGGATCCGGTGACTGGCAGTTTCAACGCTGGTGTTGCCATGCACCTGTTCGCCAGCGGCTTGGCGCAAGGCAGCTATGTCGCGGCACAGGGCCGCAAGACCGGTGCCGATGGCGAGGTATTCTGCTCCGAAGACCTGGATGGCGGCGTGTGGATCGGCGGGAAGGTGGCGACGGTCTGTGCCGGGGGCGTGTTGCCCGGTTGGTGAGATTTGGGCCTGCCGATTAGAGCAGGCCCGAAACTCACGCTATTTCGCCCTTAGCGGCAGCGCAGGTCGCCGCGGTCAATCGAGCGGCCGAGTAAACCGCCGCCGACCATGCCGAGCACTGTGCCCAGCGTCCGGTCGCGTCCATCATCAAGCGAGCGGCCTACGACACCGCCAAGGGCTGCACCGACGATCAGGCCGGTAGTGCCGTCACTGCGGCGGCAATAATAGCGACCGTCGCGCGCCCGCCAGATGTGATCGCGGCGTGTCAGGCGGAACTCGCGATATTCCTGCCGCTCGCGCCATTCGCTGCGGTCATGCTCGCGTCGGCCATGGGCGGGGGCCCATTGCGGCGGATCAGCGTTGACCGGCACGGCGGGAAGGATAGTTGCTGCAAGGGTGGCAGCAAGGATGGTTTTTTTCATGGTCTTGTCCTCCGTTTGTTGGACTGGAGCCATGATTTGCCAGCGAGACGAAACCTGCGATGAACGGCTTGTTATAATAGGAAACCCGGGCCAACCCGCCGCATGGGCACGGCGAAACGAGTGTAAATCAGCCCAGCGCCGCCTGCTTCTCCTCGGCCAGCCGGTCAAGTTCCGCCCGACTCATCTTCGCCGCCGCCGTCTTCAGTTGGCCGCAAGCAGCATCGATGTCGCGTCCGCGCGGGGTGCGGACGGGCGCACTGATGCCGAGGCCAAAGACGATTTCGGAGAAGCGCCTGATCCGATCGGGCGTGGAACACTCGTAGATCGCGCCGGGCCAGGGGTTGAACGGGATAAGGTTGACCTTGGCCGGAAGCTTATACTTCTTGATCAGTCGGACCAACTCGTGCGCATCCTCGTCGCTGTCGTTCTTGTCTTTCAGCATCACGTATTCAAAGGTGATGCGCCGCGCATTGGAGGCCTTGGGGTAATCGGCGCAGGCCTGTAACAGTTCTTCGATCGGATATTTGCGGTTGATCGGCACAATCTCGTCGCGGATTGTATTGGTCACCGCGTGAAGCGAAACCGCAAGGTTGACGCCGATCTCCGCACTCGCCCGTGCCATCAGGGGCACAACGCCCGAAGTGCTCAGCGTGATGCGGCGGCGGGACAGCGCAAGGCCTTCGGGGTCCATAACGATCTTCAGGCCATCGCGGACGTTATCGAAGTTATAGAGCGGCTCGCCCATGCCCATCATCACGATGTTGGTCAGCATCCGGCCATCGGCGCGGTAATCTCCGCCTACTTCACCGTCATCATCGCCATCATCGTCAGTGAATCCGGCCATGCTTCCCTTGGGCCATTCTCCCAAGGCATCGCGCGCCAGCATGACCTGTCCGACGATCTCGCCCGGGGTCAGGTTGCGGACCAGCCGCATCGTGCCGGTGTGGCAGAAGCGGCAGTTGAGTGTGCAGCCGACCTGACTGGAAACGCACAGCGTACCGCGGGTTTCATCGGGGATGAAGACCATTTCGAACTCGTGGCCATCGGCGGTGCGCAGCAGCCACTTGCGGGTGCCGTCTTCGCTGTGCTGGGCCAGCACAATCTCGGGCCGCCCGACGACGAAGCGTTCCGCGAGCCATGGGCGCATGGTCTTGGCGATATCGGTCATCGCCTCGAAATCGCTGACGCCGCGATGATAGATCCAGTGGAACACCTGCTTGCCGCGCAGCTTGGCGGCTTTGGCGTCCAGCCCTGCCGTCTCAAACAGCGCGGCGATTGCCTTCTTCGGCAGGCCCATCAGATCGACACGACCATCGGCGCGCGGGGTTACCTCACGGGGCACGGGAACCGGATCGACGAGGCCGGGGATTTGCATGAGTGCGGTGTCTGCCATGGCCGCGCCTATAAGGGCGTGGCTGCGTTTTGGCTAGCGAAGCTGCGCGCAGCCCAGCGCTGCCGCATCCATCGCGCTCGCTGCGCCTTCGAGGCGATAGGAGTTGGAGAACAGGCGGCCCGCGCCATCACGCGCCGAAACGGTCATTTCAGAGGCCGACCGCATCGCCGCGACCACGGCGGCATCCATGCGCTTGTCGGCGGCCCAGGCATCGCCGCCACCAGCGCTCAGCTCAAATCGCTGGCCGCTGATGATCAGCACGACGCGTGAATTGGCGGCAATGGCGCGCGACATTCGGAAATGCACTTGTCCCCGCGTTCCCGCCTTGGGCCATGATCCGACATCGGCATAGGGCTGGAACTGCCGTTCGCGTGTTGAAGGCTCGGCCATGGCGATGGCATAGCAGCGCGGCACGGCCGGATCGCGGAAGGCGCCCCACTTGCCGTAAACTCCCAAGCTGTCGCGGGCGAAAGCCGGTGCTGCTATGGCAACAGTTAGCGCAATCAGGAAAAGGCGTTTCAGCATCGCCCCTTAATGCGTCAGAAGCTTGAGCCCCGACAAGGTCAAAACGAAAGCCAGTGCAGGGCGCAGGAAATGATCGGGTGCGCGGCTTGAGAGCAGGCTACCGATGATCACGCCCGGGATCGAACCCGCCAGCAGGTTGATCAGCAGCGCGCCGTTGACGTCGCCGATGATCCAGTGGCCCGTACCGGCGACCAAGGCCAGCGGCACGGCGTGGACGATGTCTGTGCCGATCAGGCGCGAGACCGGCAGGCGCGGATAGAGCATCAGCAGCGCGGTTACGCCAATGGCGCCAGCGCCAACCGACGAGATCGAGACTAGCACGCCGATCACGGCACCAAGGATCACGGTAGGCACCTGTGCGCGGCTGAGTTTCAGATCGTTGTGCTCACCGGCAAAGGCAATCAGGCGCTTCTGGAACAGGGTGGCGAGGGCTGTGATCAACAACATGCCGCCAAGGATGGTCATGATCACGTTCTCGGTATGCGCGCCAACCTTGCCTAAATATTTTAGCGCGACCACCGTCAGCAACGCTGCCGGGATTGATCCGCTGGCAAGCAAACGAAAAATGCGCCAGTCCACCGTTGCGCGCGAATGATGGACAGCAGAACCGAAAATCTTGGTGATCGCGGCATAGAGCAGATCGGTGCCGACTGCTGTTTTCACTTTTTGGTCGAAAAACAGGATCAGAATCGGAGTCATCAGCGATCCGCCGCCCACGCCAGTGAGGCCGACCATGATGCCGACGAAGAAACCCGCGACGGAATGTGCCAGATCGAATCCTGCGAAGACGTCCATTATTCCCAAGTCCCCCGAATCAGTGCCCCAATTTCAGCAACTGTGCATAGCGCGGCCATTGTGGCGGGATTGCGGTAGCGGGGCGAATGTCTATCAATAAGGCAGACATACTTCGCGGGGGCGAAGTTTGGCTTTAGGCGGGATAGGAAATCCCCACCACTTCCCATTCCTTCTCGCCGCCGGGCAATCGGACCCGGCGCAGGTCTCCCACCGCCGCGCCGCGCAGGGCGCGGGCCATCGGGGCGCTCCAGCCGATCAGGCCTTTCGAGGCATCCTGCTCGTCATCGCCGACGAGTGTGACAGTACGCTGGTTGTCGTCCTCATCGGCGATAGTGATCGTCGCGCCGAACCAGGCGCGGGCTTTGTCCTGCTGCTGCGCCGGATCGATCACCCGCAGCGCCTTCATGCGTTTGGCAAGGAAGGTCAGCTCGCGATCAATCTCGCGCATCCGTTTGCGGCCATAGATGTAATCGCCGTTCTCGCTGCGATCCCCATTGCCCGCTGCCCACGAAACAATCGCGGTAATCTCCGGCCGCTCGGTGCCAAGCAGATGATCATAGCGCGCGCGCAGAGCGGCGATGCCAGCTGGGGTTATAGGTGGGGAGGTGGGGTCCACGCGCGTTTACCCCCCCGTCCGCTTCCCCAGAAAATGGCTCAGCGGGTTGGAACCCTTGTAGCTCGCATGGTCAGGGTTCATCGCCTCATAGACCACCGCGTTTTCCAGCACGTGCTGCACGTATCCCCTCGTCTCCGAGAACGGGATGCGTTCGATCCAGTCGATCCAGTCGACCTCGCCGTTTCGCGGGTCGCCGTTGGCGCGCAGCCATTTGTTCACGTTGCTGGGGCCGGCATTATAGGCGGCGACAGCCAGCGGATATGAGCCGCCGTAATAGTCCATATTGCGCCGGAAGGTCTCGTTGCCGAGCCGGATGTTGTAGCTGGCATCGCTCATCAGCGCACCAAGGTCGAGCGGTAGGCCCATCTTGCTGGCGATCATCCGCGCGGTCCCCGGCATCAACTGCATCAGCCCGCGCGCTCCCGCGTGGCTGACTGCGTTCATCGCGAACTGGCTCTCCTGCCGGCTGATCGCGTGGACCATTGTCCAGTCCGAACCCTCGGGGACGGGAACCAGCGGGAAGCTGGTGTGGCGATAAATTCCGTGGCCATCGATGTGCGCTGTCTGGCCGAGGATCACGCCCATATCGCGCCGCCCCAGCTCGCGGGCGAGTTCGGCAACCAGCACGTGATCGGCCTCGCTATCCGCCTGCTCGCAAATCTCGCGGAAGAACTGGACGGCGGTCGGCCAGTCCGTCTCACGCGATACTTCGCGCACGGCCTGCGTGATCGGACGGGCCTCGAAAGCCTGTCGCTGGTCGCGGCTGGGGATCACCGTCGGGCGGGTATCGAGCGGCGGCATGGCTTGCCCCATCCGCTCGAGCGAGAGCATACCATAGAACTGGTCTGGATACATGGCAGCAGCGGCGAAATACTGCGTCACGCCCGCCGCTTCGCCTGCCTGCAACATGGCGCGCCCGGCCCAGTAGAAGCCCTTGGAGCGCGTTTGCGGAGTGCGGGCGGCCGAGCCATAGCGCCAGAACATCCTTGCTGCCGTGGCTGCATTGCCAGCTTGCGCAAAGGCCTTGGTCGCCCCCAGCCACATCAGCGAAGTGTACTGATCGCGTAAGGAGAAGCCCAGGCGGCTGATATCGCTGCCGGGGGCAAAGCCATCGTCAGACTTGGCGGCGATGCGGATCGCGGTTCCGCTGTCGGCGTCTTTTGCAGCATCGAGATGGAGGTCGATCCACTTTTCGGCATCGAGCGGCAGGCGACTGAGCATTCCGCGATTGATGAGCAGACTGGCGGCAGCATCCTTGGCTCCCAGTCGGCGCAACTGGCGGGCGCGGTTATATATCCAGCCGGGATCAGTGTCCGCCCCGGGCGGCGGGCTGATTGCATAGTTGTCCGGGTCGTTGCCAGTCAGCGCGGCCAGCCGAGCAGCAAAGACCGGCTGGGCAGCGGGGGAAACATTGGCAAGTTGCCGCGTCGCCTGATCGTTCGATCCGGCCCACAGCAGCGCGTCCATTCGCGCGTCCTGATCGGCGGGGGTCAGCTTGCCAGTGAGCATAGAGGTGAGCGCGGCCTCGCTGACATCGCCCATCGCCCCGCCGCGCCATGCTTTAGTTGCACGCGCCACGGCATCGGCACGGCCGACGGCAGCCAGCGCCAGCGCGTAACGTGCCAAGGCAGGGTTGGTCAGCGGCGGGTCGCGATCGAAGAAGGCCACAAGCTGGGCGGGCGGAACCATCTCGCGCTCCAGCGCTTTTTCGGCATTGCGGCGCAGCTTTTCCTCAAAGGGAAAGCCCGGATAGGTCAGTAGGAAGCCCGCATATTCGCCAAAGCTCGCGCTGTCTGTGCGGCTCAGGATCTTCCAGCGCTCGATCGCTTGCGCCATCTGGCCTGCGTCAGTTTGCTTCAATCGCGCACGCGCCTCGTCCCATTCGCTGCCGGGGCCGGTCATCGGCACGACCAGAGGCGCGGCGGGGCGAGTGGGGGCGGGGAGCGCGGGGGTTGGCGAGCCGCCCGTCACCGGCCCGGCAGGTTGATAGCCCGGCGGCAATGCCTGAACCACCGGATCGGCAAAGGCGGGCACAGACCCGGCGAACACTGGCAAAGTGACCGAAATCAGCAGGGCGAAAGGAAATTGACGTCTCACCATGCTGGACATTTTCGTAAAACACTCCTTATCAGGCGCTGAACATCCAAGCCCCATCGAGCCGGATCGCCCCGATCTGCCGCATCCTTGGGCCAACAGACAGGATAATGTCCATGTTTTCCGGTTCAATTCCGGCTCTGGTGACTCCTTTTCGCGACGGAGCGTTTGACGAGAAGGCCTTTCGCAAGCTGGTCGACTGGCAGATCGAGTCCGGTTCCTCCGGCCTTGTTCCCTGCGGCACGACCGGAGAGAACTCCACGCTTTCCAACGCCGAACACCACCGGGTGATCGAAGTCTGCATTGAGCAGGCAGCGGGCCGGGTGCCGGTGATCGCGGGCTGCGGCAGCAACGATACGATGAACGCGCTGTTGCACATGAACTTTTCCAAGAAGTGCGGCGCGCAAGCCGCGTTGCTGGTTGCGCCTTATTACAACCGGCCGAGCCAGGAAGGCCTGCTCGCGCATTTCTCTTACCTTGCCGAGCATATCGACCTGCCGATCGTGCTCTATAACGTGCCGGGGCGGACGGTGACCGACCTGAAGCCCGAAACCGTCTGCGAACTCGCACGGCGTTTCCCCGGCCAGGTCATCGGCATCAAGGATGCCAGTGGCGATCTTTCCCGCGTGACCGACCACCGCATGGGCATTTCCTCGCCCTTCGTCCAGCTTTCGGGCGATGATGAACTGGCGCTGCCGTTCAATGCGGCTGGCGGAGTTGGCTGCATTTCAGTAACCGCCAACGTCGCGCCAAAGCTCTGCGCTGAATTTCAGCTGGCCTGCAAGGACAACGATCTGAAGCGGGCGCGGGCGCTCAACGATCAGCTTTACCCGCTGCACTATGCGATGTTCGCCGATGCCTCGCCCGGCCCGGTCAAATATGCGCTGGCCCGCACGCAGGACTGGTTCAATGAAGAGCTGCGCCTGCCGCTGGTCAAGTGCGGCGATGCCGTGCGCAAGCAGGTTGATGCGGCGCTGGTTCACGCAGGACTGCTGCCATGAAGCGGAACACCGGACAGAACCGCACGATCACTTCGAAGTGGCGGCAATCAACCCGCGCCGTTCGCGGCGGAACCTGGCGCTCTGAGCAGGGCGAAACCAGCGAGGCGATCTTCCTGACTTCGGGCTATTGCTATGACGATGCCCACACCCCTGCCGCCCGCTTTGCGGGGCAGGAACCGGGGATGACCTATTCGCGCACCCAGAACCCATCGGTGCAGATGCTGGAAGAACGCATCGCGCTGATGGAGGGGGCAGAGGCCTGTCGCACGCAGGCTTCGGGTATGGCGGCGATGAGTACGGCGATGCTGTGCCAGCTTTCGGTGGGCGATCACATGATCGTCGCCCGCGCTGCCTTTGGCCCGACGCGCTGGGTGACGGACAACCTGCTGCCGCGCTTTGGCATCACCTGCACCGCCGTCGATGGCCGCGAGATCGAGCAGTGGAAGGCGGCGATCCAGCCCAACACCAAGCTGTTCTTCTTCGAAACTCCCGCCAACCCGACGATGGACATTGTCGATATCGCCGCCGTCTGCGCGCTGGCGAGGGAGCATGGCATCGTCTCGGTGGTGGACAACGCTTTTGCCACCTCGGCTTTGCAGCGCCCGCTGGAACTGGGCGCAGATGTTGTCGCCTATGCCGCGACTAAGCTGATGGACGGGCAGGGCCGGGTGCTCGCCGGGGCCGTTTGCGGATCGGCGGACTTCATCAACAACAAGCTGCTGCCCTACCAGCGCAACACCGGGCCGACGCTCTCGCCGTTCAATGCCTGGGTGGTTCTGAAGGGACTGGAAACGCTCGAACTTCGCGCGGTGAAGCAGGCTCAGAATGCGCTGGAAGTCGCTCGCTATCTTGAAGGCCGCGTGCCGGTGCTCAACCATCCGGGCCTGCCCAGCCATCCGCAGCACGAGCTGGTCAAGCGCCAGATGCGTTATGCCGGTTCAGTCTTCTCGTTCGAAGTCGATGGCGGCCGCGCGGCGGCGCACACCTTCCTCGATGCGCTGGAGATGGTCGATATCTCGAACAACATCGGCGACACCAAATCGCTGATGACGCACCCGAGCTCGACCACCCATTCCAGCCTCACCCCCGAAGTGCGCGCGACGATGGGCGTGAACGAGGGCATGTTGCGGATCTCTGTCGGGCTGGAAGATGTGGCCGATGTGATCGAGGATCTCGATCGCGGGCTTAAGGCTGTGGGGCTTTAATCCGGGCATTGCCCACCCCCCAATTCCAAGCTAGCATCACGGCCATGAAGGAACTCTTCCAGCACGCCGCGATCACCGACGGCATCACCGTGCGCGTTGCGGTGAACTTTTTGCCCGAGCAATCGCGGATCGAGGCGGGGAAGTGGTTCTGGGTCTATCACATCCGGCTGGAAAACGATTCGGACCAGACCGTCCAGCTGCTCACCCGCTACTGGAAGATCACCGACGGGCGCGGCATGATCAACATTGTCGAGGGCGAGGGCGTGGTCGGTGAAAAGCCGGTGCTAAACCCCGGCGCCAGCCACGACTATGTCTCGGGTTGCCCGCTCACCACCCCGCACGGCACGATGGAAGGGCATTATACCTTCGCCCGCGAAGACGGCTCGCTGTTCGAAGTGGCGATCCCCTTTTTCCCGCTGGCCGCCCCCGCCAAATCCGGTGAGGCGCGCGCTTCGGGCCGCTTGCCCTGATCAGCGGCAAGTCATAGGGAAGCCCCTGTGAAGCGCACCCATCTCCCCCTCAACGCCCTGCGCGTGTTTGACGCCGCCGCGCGCCACCTGTCGTTCACCCGCGCGGCGGACGAACTGGCGGTCACGCCCGCAGCCGTCGGCCAGCAGATTCGCGCGCTGGAAGAGGTGCTGGGCGTCGTGCTGTTCCGCCGCACAACCAAAGGGCTAGAGCTGACCGACGAAGGCACAGCCGGGTTGGAGCCGCTGCGTAGCGGCTTCCTCCAGTTTGAAGGCGCGGTGCAGGCCATGCAGGCCGGGCAATCGAGCCACGTTTACACCATCGCCGCGCCGCGCGATTTCCTCGCCGTCTGGCTCGCCCCGCGCCTCGCCGTGTTCCGCGCCGAAAATCCCGAAGTGCGCTTCGTCCTCGTCGATGGCGAGAACGTTGATTTCACCGAAGCCAACCTCGATCTCGCCGTGCGCTGGACCGACGGGCCGGGCGATCTTGAAGGCGTGGCGCTCGGCACCACCGAACGCATTACCGTTGGCAACGGCGCATGGATTTCATGGCCGGGTGACCCTGAGCCGCAAGGTGAAGCGGGCGAAGAGCCGCCGGTCCATGTCGGCGATGCTGGGCTGGCTCTGGCCTCGGCTGCAGCCGGATTGGGAAAGGCAAGAGTCCCCGCTCTATTGGCGCGCGAATGGCAGGCCGCCGGTCGCATCGCCGAACTGGGCGCGGTCGAGGAATGCCGCAAGGGCTACTGGCTCGTTGCCCCCTTGCCGCAGTGGCGGCAGAAAAAGGTCAAGGCACTGGTGGCCGCGCTGGTGGGGTGAAGCCTCTTTACTGCCAGCACAGTTTTACTGAAGCGTCGCCAAATTTATTTTTCCGGCGGCGAACCGTTTTGCTTCTTTCCCACCTCTTGCATTGTGAGGGCTGCAAAGGCGCAGTCGTTGCTCAGGAGAAAAGCTGATGTTTTACTCAAAGAATGTACCCAGTTGGGAACGGATGTTGCGCATTGTCATGGGCATGGCGGCTCTGGGATTCGCCGTCATGAATTGGCATACGTCGCCCCTTGCGGTTGGAGCAGGCATGGTCGGTGCCATGATGGCAATGACTGGACTTGTCGGCTTTTGCCCGATGTGCGCCATGGCCGGAAGGCGGATCAAGCAAGGCAAATAGCGCGGGAGCAGGCTTCATGCAGGTGGATGCAAGATGCGCAATGGTAGAGGCAGCGCAAACTGGCGACGTCGAAGCCTTGGGCCGATTGCTGTCCACCTGCCAGGGTGACATTCGCCGCTATGCGCGGCGACATTGCCTGGCTAGCGAAATAGACGATGCCGTTCAGGAAACGATGATGGTTATCAGCCGGAAGGTATCCGGACTGAAAGCTGCGGCGGCATTTTCGGGTTGGTTGTTCACTGTGATCAGGCGGGAATGCCACAAATTGAGCCGCGCCATGTTCCGAAGGCCAATGGATGGGCTTGACCTAGCCGAAGCGCGGTTGTCTGAAATGCCTGATGAAACTCTCCGTCTTGATATTGCCAGGGCACTTGAATCACTGCCAGCGCATTATCTTGAGGTGATATTGCTCAGGGATTTTGAAGAGCTGACCATTGCGGAAATTGCAACCAGATTGGGCGATGCTCCGGGCGGAGTTAAGAGTCGGTTACATCGCGCGCGCTCTATGATGCGCGAATATCTATCCCACTGAAAAATGCGCGGGGTTACCCCCGCTTCGCCGCCTCGCTCAATTCCATCCCATTCCCCGGCATGCATTGCTGCAACTCGATCAGGTTCCCCTCGGGATCGCGGCAGTAGAGCGTCTTCACATGCCCCATATCTACAAAGTCGCGACCGCCGGTTTGCAGGCCTGCGGCGATCAGCTTGGGCAGATCTGCCGCGATGTCATCGGTATCGATGCACATGTGGGTATAGCCCTTGTCCGCCGCGGTGAGCGCAGTCGTGTTGCGGGGAGCAGGGGCGGAATACTGGAATAGCTCGATATAGCAGGTGCCCGAACGCATCATCGCTCCGCGTGCGACTGACTGTTTCAGGTCAACGATGTGATCGAGCTTCTCGTCATTCGCCCAGTCGAACTCGCCCACCATCTCGAAGCCCAGACCTTCGGTGTAGAAGCGGATCATGGCCTGGATGTCGTGGCAGTGGATGCCCAGATGGTGGATGCCGCGGATCATGGTGCTCTCCCCTATGCTGTTTGCGCGAAGCTATCCGGCAGAAGCTCAGTTCGGCAATGGCCCGGACGTCTCTGCGGCTTGTCCCAGCCGGAAAAATCAATCTGCCGGATTGTACTTTGCCAGAAAGGCATCGAGCGAGGCGTACCATTTCTCCTCGTCCTCGGGCTTGTCAAAGCCGTGGCCTTCGCCCTCGAAGATCAGGGTTTCAACCGGGACACCGGCCTTGGTCGTGGCGGCCAGCATTTCTTTGAACTGGCTGAACGGCACGCGGGTATCCTTGTCACCATGGGTCAGCAGCACCGGCCGCGTCAGACGGGTGGCCTGCTTGGTGGGGGAAACC
>CANGBE010000010.1 GCA_947451875.1 Sphingomonadaceae bacterium
ACAACACGGTTGTACCAAGTTCGGGCAAGGTGCTTACAGGTGGTGTTGATGCCAATGCTCTGCAGCGCCCCAAGCGCTTCTTTGGTGCGGCGCGTAACATCGAGGAAGGCGGTTCGCTCTCGATCATTGCCACCGCGCTGATCGATACCGGCAGCCGCATGGACGAAGTGATTTTCGAAGAGTTCAAAGGCACCGGCAACTCGGAAATCGTGCTCGATCGCAAGGTTTCCGACAAGCGCATTTTCCCGGCGCTCGATGTCGGCAAGTCCGGCACTCGCAAGGAAGAGCTGCTGGTTCCCAAGGATCAGCTCACCAAGATGTGGGTATTGCGCCGCATCCTGATGCAGATGGGCACAGTCGACGCGATGGAATTCCTGCTCGACAAGATGAAGGATTCGAAGAGCAACGAAGACTTCTTCGCGACGATGAATCAGTAAGCAGGGCGGCATGGCGGGGCCTTCCGATCCGCAAGCTGCGATCGCCCAAGGCCTCGCCGCGCTCCATGCGCGCGAACATCAGCGTGCCGCGCAACTTCTTCATGAAGCGGCGCTGCAGGTCCCCGAAGCCCAATTCCCGTGGATGGCGCTGGGCAATGCCGAGATGGCGCTCGGGAACCTCGATGAGGCAGAAGTCGCGATTGACCGGCAGCTTAAGCTCGCCTTCCGCGATGTTGGGGCGCTGCTGCTGAAGGGTCTGTTGCGCGAAAAGCAGGGTGACAGCCGGGCGGCGATCAGTTTTTATCAGGCGGCTATCAATCAGGCGGGGCTGACAGGATCGCCGCCACCGCTCGCCGATCTCTTGGCTCATGCCGGGCGCTTCATTGCCGGCACGCAGGATGACTATGCCGCGCATTTGCAATCCGTGGTTGGCGATAACCTGTCTCCCACCATGCGCGAGGCCATGGATCTGCTCAGCGGCAAAGCGCAGGTGCAATTACAGCAGCCACGCATGTTCTATTACCCCGGCCTGCCGCAGAAATATTTCTATGAGACCAACCAGTTCCCTTGGCTCGAGCCGATGCTGGAGCTCGCCCCGCGCATGGCGGAGGAGCTTGAGGGCCTGAACGGCGCAGGCTTTGCCCCTTACGTTACGGCCGACGGCACTCGCCCTGCCCCTAACAATCCGTTGTTGAACGACATCGCCTGGTCGGCGCTGTATTTCTGGAAGGATGGCGCTGAGGTGGCAGCCAATGCTGCAGCCTGCCCTTCGGTTATGGAAGCACTGGCCCATTCGCCGATGCCATATATCGTGTCGCGTTCGCCCAATGCCTTGTTTTCACGCCTTTTACCCGGCGCACACATTACGCCGCATCACGGTATGCTCAACACCCGTTTGATCTGCCACATTCCCGTCAAGCCTGCAGCCGATTGCACCCTACGAGTTGGCAATGAAACTCGGGAGTGGCAGGCAGGTAAAGCTTTGGTCTTCGACGACTCGGTTGAGCACGAGGCGCGTAATGCAGGCAATCAAGAGCGGGTGATCTTGTTGTTTGAGATCTGGCGGCCGGAAATCCCTGAAGAGGACCGCCTCGTCCTTTCGCGAATATTCCAGGCTATTGATGCGTTTGGAGTCAATTAGTTAGTGCATCTGAAAGTCGCGCAGCGCAACTTTCAGATGCCACCACCAGTCAACCTTTGGCAAATCAGATCAAGCTGATCGAGCGTACGGTAACGGATCGTCACCGCCCCCGAACGCGGATCGGCATCGGCCTGAATACGCACCGGTAAGCCGAGAAATTCTTCGAGATGGCCTTGCACTGCCGATATATCAGCATCGTCAGCTCCGTGCCGCTCTGGCCGGGCTCGACGAGTGGCCGTTGCGTCGCCGCGCTGTTGCTTGCGCACCAGCTTTTCTACTTCACGAACCGACAGGCTGCCGGCAATCGCCGAGCTGGCAAGGCTGACTGCGTTTTCCGCACCGATCAGCGCGCGCGCATGGCCCATCGACAGTTTGCCTTCTTCAACCAGTTCCATCACCGGTTCAGGCAGAGCCAGAAGACGCTGCAGATTGGCGACATGGCTGCGCGACTTATCAACCATGCGGGCGATTTCAGCTTGGGTCAGACCTTCATGCTCGGCAAGCCGCTGATAAGCGCGGGCTTCCTCGATCGGATTGAGGTCTTCGCGCTGCAGGTTTTCGATCAGCGCCAGCGCCATGACGTCGCGTTCGCTTAACTCACGAACAAGTGCTGGAATTTCATGCAGTTGTGCGCGTTGGGCGGCGCGCCAACGGCGTTCACCGGCAACCAGCTGATAGCGCCCCTGCCCCAGCGGCCGGACGATCACCGGCTGGATGACCCCGCGTGCGGCGATTGATGCCGCTAGCTCGTCAAGCGCAGCCTCATCAAAGCGGCGACGCGGCTGATCGGGGTGCGGTTCGATTGACGCGACGGCGAGTACCGACAGTCCTGCCTTGGCTGTTTCGTCTGATGGCAACTGGGCAAGCGGCTCTTCGCGCTTCACTTCGCCCATCAGTGCTCCCAGCCCGCGCCCCAGGGCCATGGGCTTGCGCTTTGCAACGGCACCTTCGGGCGGGTTCACCGAAATGCGAACAATCGAATCGTCGCTCACGCGGCTTTCCTTTCCAGAGGCAGGCGGCCAATCAGTTCGCGCGCCAGAGCCATATAGGCGCGGCTGCCCGAGCAGTTATGATCATAAACCAGCGCCGGCAGACCATGGCTCGGCGCTTCGGACAGCTTAACATTGCGCGGGATTACCGTATCGAACACCAGCTTGCCAAGGCACGAGCGCACATCATCCGAAACCTG
The DNA here is from genome assembly GCA_947451875.1 of Sphingomonadaceae bacterium. GTDB lineage: Bacteria > Pseudomonadota > Alphaproteobacteria > Sphingomonadales > Sphingomonadaceae > Novosphingobium. The sequence continues at coordinate 2,768 of CANGBE010000010.1, forward strand.
ATCGGTCAGGCGGTTGCGGCGATCAAACATGGTGAGCGCAATGCCGAGGATCGACAGCGCGGGGTTGAAACGCTGCTGCACACGCTCCACCGTTTGGAGTAGCTGGCTTAGGCCTTCGAGCGCGAAAAACTCGCACTGCAGCGGCACGAGCAAGGTATCTGCAGCAACAAGCGCATTGAGCGTTAGCAGGCCAAGCGAAGGCGGGCAGTCGATGAATGCCACGTCGTGGCCCTGATGTTGCGCCAGGGCTTTGCGCAGGCGGTTTGAGCGATCTTCGACTGAAACGAGCTCAACTTCAGCGCCTGAGAGATCGACAACGGCAGGAACGAGATCGAGACCCGGAATGCGAGTAGGCATCACGCAATCGGCAATGGCCGCCTGATCGACCAGCACGTCATAGGTTGACGCCATGCGATCGGGCGCATGAACGCCGATACCGGTTGAGGCATTGCCTTGCGGATCAAGATCAATCAGCAGCGTCTTCCAGCCGATTGCAGCCATGGCCGTGGCGATGTTGATCGCTGTGGTGGTCTTGCCAACCCCCCCTTTTTGATTGGCGACGGCAATGGTGATCACGCTTTGCTCCCCTTCTTTGCTGTCTTGCCCGAGATGGTGCCAACGATAATCCCGGCTTCGGGATCGGTGAGCGATTGTTTCACGTGGAACGCGTGATGCCAACCAGCAAGTTCTGACAGTTCGTGCGCCGCTGACCGGCCCTTGGGCAACAGCCATACAGTGTCGCTTGTGGAAAAACGTGCGGACAATTCAAGCAATTTGCCCAAAGGAGCGAATGCCCGTGCCGAAATGACGCGAACTTCCCTGTCCGGGACCAATTCAAGGCGGCGTCCGAGCACTTTTGCCTTAGTGAGTCCTAGCGATTCGGCGGCGCGTGACAACCATTCGATTCGCCGCGCTCGTGATTCGACCATCAGCATCGGCATATCTGGGGCGAGGCAGGCCACAGCGAGACCGGGAAAGCCCGCGCCGGTGCCGAGGTCCAGCCAGGGTCCCGCGAGTGTTTCACGTGAAACATGGCTGAGCAGCTGCGCCGAATCGGCGATATGCCGATGCCAGACCTCGGCAATCGAGGTTGCCGAGACGAGGTTCTGGTGCTGGTTTTCATCTGCAAGCATAGCGGCCAGACGGTCAAGCCGCTCCATTGCCAGTGAATCGGTGCCCGGCAGAGCCTCGACCCATTGGCGTGCTTCGGCCTCGCTGCTGATCATGCTGCCAGTCCTGAATTGCCTGAGATGCGGCGGGCATGGACAAGCAACGCCGCCAGAGCTGCCGGGGTGATGCCTGGCACCCGCCCTGCCGATGCGAGTGTTGCCGGTCTGGCGCGGTTCAGCCGCTCGACCATTTCACGTGAAAGCCCTGGGATGTCAGCATAGGGAAATTCATCTCCCAGCGGCAGGGCCTCACTGGCGCGGAGATCGCGCAACTCGCCTTCTTGGCGTGCCAGATAGGGGGCATAGGCGGCATCTTCTGCCACCTCAGCGGCCAATTCACTGTCGGTTGGGATAGCCTCCCCAATCCAGGGAGTTAAAGAGCTTAGCTCGACGCCGCCAAAGCGCAGCCAATCGCTGAGCGGAAGACGCCCGGTATCGGTGCGAATCGGAAGTCCGGCGCGGGATAGCTCCGCTGCACTGACTAACGTGGTTAGAGCTGTTTCGAGCCGTTCGCGCTTCTCAAAGCGGCGCTCAAACCATTCCCTTCGCGCTTTACCCACCGTTCCTGCCGCAATTCCCAGCGGGGTCAAGCGGGTTGAGGCATTGTTGGCGCGCAGGCGAAGTCGGTATTCAGCGCGGGCGGTGAGCATGCGGTAGGGCTCGGTAACGCCATGGAGCGTAAGGTCATCGACCATTACGGCCATGTAGGAATTGGCGCGGTCAAGCGGGGCCGGCTCACGCTCCAGCGCCGCGGCGGCGGCGTGCATCCCGGCGACCAGTCCTTGCGCGGCGGCTTCTTCATAACCGGTGGTGCCGTTGATCTGCCCTGCGCAATAGAGCCCCGGAATCTCGCGCAGTTCGAGGCTACGCCGCAGGGCGCGCGGGTCGATGTGGTCGTACTCCACGGCATAACCTGGAACTACCATGTCGACCATTTCCAGGCCCTCCATGGTGCGCAGCATGGTCAGCTGGACATCGGCGGGGAGCGAGGTGCTGATGCCGTTGGGATAGACTAGGTGAGTGTCTAGACCCTCGGGCTCCAGGAATATCTGATGTCCGTCGCGATCGGCGAAGCGGTGGATCTTGTCTTCGATTGAGGGGCAATAGCGCGGCCCTGATGCGCCGATAGCGCCAGTAAATAGCGGAGATCGGTGCAGATTAGCGCGGATGACATCGTGGCTCGCTGGATTGGTGCGGGTGATCGCGCAGAACACCTGGGGGAGCGGACGGGCTATCCCCATGGCGCTCATGCACCAGTGTTCGCTGTCAGACGGTTGTTCGGAGAGCCGTGCCCAATCGATTGTGTGCCCATCCAGTCTTGGTGGCGTGCCAGTCTTGAGCCGCGCCATAGGAAGACCTGCCGTGCGCAGCTGGGCGGCAAGGACCTGCGCTGAAGCTTCGCCAATGCGTCCACCTACGATCTGCTCCTCGCCGCGAAACAGTGTGCCGCCGAGGAAGGTTCCGGTGCACAGCACTACGGCAGGAGCTGACAGGGCTGTGCCATCGGCGAGATAGAGCCCGGCTACCCGGCCATTTTTGATGCGTAGGGCAGCAGCCTCTCCGGCAATCTGGGTGAGATCACCCTGTTCTTTGAGGATCGTCTGCACCGCTGCTTTGAACCGCTTGCGGTCCGCCTGAACGCGGGGTCCCTGCACTGCGCTGCCCTTTGAGCGGTTGAGCATTCGGTAATGGATCGCCCCAGCATCGGCGGCGCGGGCGATCACGCCGTCAAAGGCGTCGACCTCACGGACCAGGTGCCCCTTGCCCAATCCGCCAATCGCCGGGTTGCAGCTCATCGCGCCAACGGCACTCAGATCAAACGTCACCAACGCTGCACGCGCACCCATGCGCGCGGCCACCGCCGCGGCCTCTACCCCGGCATGACCTCCGCCAACAACGATGACATCGAATGTGTGCATGAGGGCGCTTTAGCTGCGTGGACAAGTCCGGTCAAAGCGCCCGTGCGCGGTCAGCGTGTTTCACGTGAAACATTACTTCCCGATGCAGAATCGTCCGAACAGCGCGTCGAGCATGTCTTCGGTCGTCGTCCGCCCCAGAAGGGCATCGAACACAGTGCGGGCTATGCGCAGGTTCTCTGCGACCAGCAGCGGATCGCTTTCATGGCGGGCTTCCCCGAGCACGTGGGCGGCGCGGGTGAGCAACTGGTGCTGGCGCTCGTTGAGCGCCGCTTCACCGGGTTTTGGCATGGCAGCACGAGCAGCGACGACGAGATCTGCGCGCAGGCCATCCATCCCGACTCCGGTCACGGCAGACACGCGGTGGCGGGGATGATGTTTCGGCACAGCACCCGGGCGGTCAATCTGCGAGGCAATGTCCCAGGCCCCTTTCGGCCCCTGCCCTTCCGGTCCGAGCCAGAGCACCAGATCGGCGCGGTCGAGTGCTTCGAGCGCGCGTTCGATGCCGATGGCTTCAACTTCGTCACTCACGGAATCGTGGAGGCCTGCGGTATCAGCGAAAAGGAAGGGAATGCCCTCGAGGGCAACTGGGCGGGTCAAAACATCGCGGGTGGTGCCAGGTATCGGCGTGGCTATGGCAGCATTAAATTCAACCAATGCATTGAAAAGTGTACTTTTTCCTGCATTCGGTGGGCCGGCGATGACGACCCTATAGCCTTCGCGCAGGACTTCGGCACGGGGGCGAGTGAGCCACGTGGTGATATCGTCGCGCAAAGCCTCTAGCGCCTGACTAAAATTGACGGGAAGCAGGGTAACATCGTCTTCGTCGGAAAAATCGAGCACGGCCTCAAGGCTAGCGGAGACGGAGAGCAGCCGCTCGCGCCAGGCATCGACCTGATGCGAGAAGGCACCACCAGCCATGGCCATGGCACCGCGGCGTTGCAGTTCGGTCTCTGCGGTGAGCAAGTCGGCGAGGCCTTCGGCTTCGGCAAGGTCGATTCGGCCATTCGCAAATGCGCGGCGGGTGAATTCTCCCGGTTCGGCGCGGCGCAGGCCGGGAATTGCCTCAAGTGTGGATTCAAGCGCGGCCACCACCGCGCGTCCACCGTGCAAGTGAAACTCGGCGGTGTCTTCGCCGGTGGCGGTTCCCGGCCCCGGCAGCCACAGAACGAGCGCCCGGTCGATTACCTCGCCTTCACCGTCGAACAGATCCAAGGCAGCCGCTCTGCGTGCTTCGGGCAAGTGCCCGGCAAGGCTCCGCATGGCATCGCCCGCCTGCGGACCGCTGACGCGAACCACAGCAATGGCGGCAGGCGGCGCGCCGCTCGACAGGGCGTAAATTGTGTCGCTCATGACCTATGAATCCGGATTACTCCGGCTTCTTTCCTTTACTGCCCATGCCGCCATCGATGAACTGCTGGAACAGTTTCATGCCAATCTCGCCCATCGGCGCAACCTGCTTGGCCATTTCCTGCAGCTGATCGATATTGCCAACGCCCTTCATGGCCTTGGAAATGGCGTCAACGTAAACGCCATTGGCTTTGGTTACGTCTGGCAAACCCAGAAAGCTGCGCGCTTCCTCAGGGGTGCAGTCGATTTCGACATTTACTTTCATGAGCGGGCACCTTTCGCGCCGTGTTTCGTTGAACATGGTGCTGACACAGCGCACTTGCAATGTCCATTCAGCGCGGCAAAGACAGCGCCAAAGCAATCTAAGGAGACCCGCCATGGCCGAGACCGTTCGCATCACCACTTTCGATCGTAGCCAGACCTTTCCCGCCTATGTCGTGCGTCCCAAGGGTACACCTAAGGCGGCGATTATCGTTGTGCAGGAAGTGTTCGGCGTGAACCCCGGTATCCGCAAGAAGGCGGCACATTGGGCGAGCCTTGGCTACCTAGCAGTCGCGCCTGAAGTATTCTGGCGGCAGGGCGAAGGGATTGATCTGGATTCGGACATTCCTGAGCAGTTTCAACAGGCTATCGCATACATGATGGCGCATGATTTCGATGCTGGCATTCAGGATATCGAGGGAACCATCCGCTGGATCCGCGGTTCAGAGGGTGTTAGCAAGGTTGGTCTGGTCGGCTATTGCATGGGTGGAAAGGTGGCCTACCAAGCTGCGACTCGCACCGATATCGATGCCTCGGTTGGCTATTACGGCGTCGGAATTGACCAGATGCTGGGCGAATCGAACGCTATTGCCCGTCCGCTATTGCTGCATGTTCCCACGGCTGACGGCTTTGTCCCGCCCGAAGCGCAGGAAGCGATGCATCTTGGGCTTGATCCCAATCCGCACGTAACGATTCACGATTACGAAGGGCTCGATCACGGTTTTGCTGCCGAAGATGGCGTCCGCCGAAACGAATCTGCTGCGCAGCTCGCCGACGGCCGGACTGAAGCCTTCTTCGCGGCTAATCTGGCTTAAAGCTTAGCTTCCCAAAACGCGCTTGTCGGGAATGATCCGCACCCGCTTGTCAGGGACGCTCACCGGTACGCGCTTATATTGCGGGCGAGGCTTGATATAGCGGTGGCGGACCGGAACAGTCACGTATTCGGTGACATATTCGGTCGTAACCACTTCCTTGCACTCGCGCTTGGGGGCGGCCGGGGCCTGAACCATCATGACTGGCACCATCATCATTGGAACAGCATAGCCGTACCCATAGGCGGCGGGGTAGCCATAGCCGTAACCCTGTTGCTGGGTGCCGTAACCTTCGAGCATCGCCTCGCAGCGATCGCGGTTGCGGCCGCGGTCTTCGGCCTTGTCGATCGCCGCACCAGCAATCGTGCCAACCGCGGCGCCAGCAACCGTGCCAAGGACCTTGTCACCGCGTCCCGCAATTTCATGCCCAGCAACGCCGCCAATCAGGCCGCCAATCACTGCCCCGCCCACGCCATTGTCACTTAGACGGCGGCGGCATTCGGAAAGCCAAGCATCGCGCTGCTGATCCCAGCCACCCCGCTCCCAGCTTCCGCGCGCACCTTCGGGCGGCATTGGCATCGATTGATGCATGGACTGCGCCATCTGCATGTTGTGATCATGAGCCAATGCGGGGGCCGATGCCGTCATAACGGCAACAATGGCAAGGCTGGCAAAAGTGCGCTGGCGCATAGGGAATACCCTCTCGATTCAAGCAACGGAACGCCGAGTCCCGCCTGTTAAGCCGGAATTTAGCATCGTAAGGCGCAGAAAACCAAGCCCTTCACGTTGGAATGTAACGCCCTGTCCCGAAACGGTGCAGCGTATGGGGGCTAAATTGCCTCTGCCAGCAAGGCGGCAAGCGCTTCGATTCCGGCAGCGTCTTGCGCATCGAAGCGGGCAAGGCTGGGGCTATCGAGGTCAATCACAGCCCAAACCCGGCCATCGCGCAACACTGGAACTACCAGTTCAGACTGGCTCGCCCCATCGCAGGCGATATGGCCGGGAAAGGCATGAACATCGGGAACCAACTGAGTTACACCACTCGCTGCTGCCGTGCCGCATACGCCCTGTCCGAAAGGAATGCGGATGCAGGCTGGTTTACCGATGAAGGGCCCCAGAACCAGCCCGTGATCAACCACGCGATAAAAACCCGCCCAGTTGAGATCAGGCACGAATTGCCAGATCAGGGCTGCGACATTGGCCATATTGGCCACGCCATCACTCTCCCCTTCCACCAATGCTCGCGCCGCGAGGCATAGGTCGTGATAGACGTCGTTCTTGGGGGCGTGCGGATCGGGTGCGAATTCGTACATATCGATATTGAGCCTATACAACAGCACAGTTGCTGCAAGTCACTCCTGCGCTTATCCTGTGCTCCATGAGCATTCTTCGCAAACTACTCGCCGTCATTGCTGCTGTCGCCCTCGTGATCGCCGGCTTATGGCTGTACGCTACCCACGGACGCAAATCGGACAAGGCGATTTCGGCCACCGAAGGCAAGGACATCACCCTTGCCAATCCTTCGGTCGAATCGATTCCTTCGGTTGTCATCCCCGATATCGTCGGCTGGGGAGGTAACGAAACGCCGCAGGCTGCGCCGGGAATGAAGGTCAGCCGCTTTGCCGCTGGCCTTGATCACCCGCGCACCATGCTGACCTTGCCGAATGGCGATGTACTGGTGGCCGAAACGGATCACCCAGTCGACAAGTCTGAAGGCGGCGGGCTGAAGGGCAAGGTTCAGCGCAAGCTCTACAACAGCGCTGGCGCAGGCTTCGATTCGCCCAACACACTGATTTTGCTGCGCGATGGTGATAGCGATGGCGTGGCAGAGCAGCGCTTTACTTTGCGGCAGGACGATATGGATTCACCGTCAGGCCTCGCCTGGGGTGACGGCAAACTTTACGTTGCGAACCACAATGCAGTGCTCGCCTTTGACTACACGCCGGGCGATACGGTGCTGAAGGGTGCGCCGAAGAAGCTGAAAGACCTGCCCCCCGCTGGCAATCACTGGATGCGAAATCTGGTGCTGAGCGAAAACGGAAAGAAGCTCTATGTCGCGGTCGGTTCGTCCAGCAACATCGCCGAAAATGGCATCGAAGCGGAAGCCGGCCGTGCAGCGATTTGGGAGATCGATGTGGCCACCGGCAAGTCGCGGCAATATGCCAGCGGCATGCGCAACCCCAACGGCATGGACTGGAATCCGGCTAGCGGCGAGTTGTGGGCCACCGTGGTTGAACGCGATATGCTCGGCCCCGATCTGGTCCCCGATTATATGAGCAACGTGTTGATCGGCGCGCAGTATGGCTGGCCATGGTATTACTGGAAAGACAAGCTGGATGAGCGCGTTGACGCGCCTATGCCGATCTATCTCAACGAATATATCCGCAAACCCGAATATGCCCTTGGGGCCCACGCTTCTTCACTGGGATTGCGCTTTGCCCCGGCTGGCCTGCGGCTTGGGCCGGAATTCGTTAGCGGAGCATTCATTGCGCGCCACGGTTCATGGAATCGAAATCCGATCTCTGGCTATGACGTGATCTTCGTGAAGTTCGATGATCACGGCAATCCGCAAGGCATGCCGGTGCCGGTGCTGACCGGTTTCGTGAAGGATAAGAACCATGTCCGTGGCCGCCCGACCTGGGTCGCCTTTGATCGGACCGGCGGTCTGCTGGTCAGTGATGATACCTCGGGCATCATCTGGCGGGTCATCTCACCCGGCGCGGCACCATCACCGGGGGTCAAGCCGGTGGTGACCGGGCATATGCCCAAGCTCAATTCGATCAATGGTGCCAACGAGGCTGATTTTCAGCGCAAGTTTGAAGAGATGATGCGGAGGAACTAAGGCTACAGTGCCAGGAGTTATAGTATCCGGCCAGCCCTGCCAGCCAGTTCGTTGACATAATGCCATGCCGCGCGGCCTGATCGTGCGCCGCGGCGGCGAGACCATTCGAGCGCATCGCCTTCATCGAAGGTCAGGCCGTATTCATCGGCATAGCCCCGGATGATTGCCAGATAATCATCCTGATCGCAGGCGTGGAAGCCCACTGAAAGGCCAAAGCGATCGGCCAGCGCCAGCTTGTCATCTACCACATCGCGCTGGTTGATCGGATCATCTTGTTCGCTCATGTGGCGCGACACGATGGCGCGGCGGTTGGCGGTAACCGCAAGCCGGACATTGGCCGGACGCGCTTCCACGCCGCCTTCCAGCCATGATCGCAACTGGCGAGGGCCATTGCTGTCACCGTCCTCAAAACCCAGATCGTCGATATAGACCAGGAACTGGCGGCTCTGGGCGCCAAGCTGGGCGAACAGCGAGGCCAGACCGGACAGCGCATCGGGCGCGACCTGCACCAACGCGATGGCTTGAAGCGCAGCCTCCTGCGCTGCGACGATAGCTGAGCGCAGCAATGCCGATTTGCCCATGCCGCGCGATCCCCACAGCAACATATCATGCGCCGCGTGGGTCGCCGCATGGCGCAGCACGTTGCTGACTACCACTTGCTTCTGCTGATCTATGCCCCGCAACAATGAAAGCCGCGGCGCGACAAGCGCCGGAACCGAACGCGCCTGAGCGCCATCCCAAAGATAAGCAGGATGCGCCAGCCAATTGCAGGCAGCGGGGGCAGGCGGGGCCAGCCGGTCCAGCGCATCCGCAATGCGGGTCAGCAAGGCCTTCTGGTCTTCGCTCATCCTGCCAGTGTCTCCGCATCGAGCGCATAGAGCAGGTCCGCATCGGGCATTGCCGAATACCTCAGTCCAAGGGCTGCTGGAACCAAGTTTCCGAGGAACCATTCCGCAACGATTGGTTTGGTCTTGGACAGGGCGCCGCCAACGGACGCGGCCGCAATTGATTGTCGCAGGAGTTGCCAGCCTGCGACAGCAACGGCGCACATTTCGAGAAAGGGGACAGAACCAGCCAATTTGTCGTCAAGTCTTGCGTCAGAAATCATCCAGGCTCCGATTTCTGCGCATTTGCAGCCAAGGTCTGCCAGCTGTTCTTCACGATTGCTGTTCGCATCTCGCACGATCTCCGCCATTAACGCCGCAAACACGCCGCCACCTTCCAGCCCCAGCTTGCGGGTGACGAGATCAGCGGCCTGAATGCCGTTGGTGCCTTCATAGATCGGCGTGATCCGGGCATCGCGATAGTGCTGAGCCGCGCCGGTTTCCTCGATGAAGCCCATGCCGCCGTGGATCTGCAAGCCCAGACTGGCGACCTCGCAGCCGATATCTGTCCCCCATGCCTTGATCAACGGCACCAGAACGTCGGCGCGGGCCGCCGCGTTTGTGTCGCTCAGTGTGCCTCGGTCCACTTGACCACAGGTGTAATAGAGCAGGGCGCGGGCACCCTCGGTCAGCGCCCGCATCCGAAGCAGCATCCGCCGGACATCGGGATGCTCGATGATCGCCACCGGTGACTTGTCCGCCGATCCAGCGCGTGCCGATTGGATCCGGTCCCGCGCATAGGCGCTCGCCCGCTGCAGTGCGGCTTCGGCAACCATCACACCCTGCGCGCCGACATTGATTCGCGCCGAATTCATCATGGTGAACATGCATTTCAGGCCTTCATTCTCGGCCCCGATCAGTTCGCCTATGCAGGTATCGTTATCGCCATAAGACATCACGCAGGTGGGCGAGGCATGGATCCCCAGCTTGTGCTCAAGGCTCACCGCCTTCACATCATTCTTCGCACCCAGACTGCCATCGGCATTCACATGAAAGCGTGGGACGATGAACAGAGATATGCCGCGCGATCCAGCCGGCGCACCGGGCGTCCGCGCCAGCACCAGGTGGATGATGTTTTCTGCCAGCTCATGCTCGCCCCAGGTGATGTAGATCTTGGTGCCCTTGAGCAGGTACTTGCCATCGGCGGTGGGTGTTGCGATCGTGCGCAGCGCGCCGACGTCCGATCCGGCCTGCGGTTCGGTGAGGTTCATCGTGCCCGGCCATTCGCCGCTGATCAATTTGGCCAGATACATGGCCTTCTGCCCCTCGCTGCCGTGTTTTTCGATCGCATCGATAGCGCCGACAGTTAGCATCGGCAGCAGCGAGAAGCCCATATTCGCGGCACCAAGGTTTTCCAGCACGCAGGCGGCAAGGGTAAAGGGCAGCCCCTGCCCGCCGAACTCTTCTGCGCCGGAAATGGCGTTCCAGCCCTGGTCGACATAGGCCTGATAGGCCTCGGCGTATCCCGCTGGCAGGCGCACCATACCATCGATCAACCTCGCGCCCTCGGTATCACCAACACGGGCCAGCGGCGCAAACTCACCAGCGGCGAATTGCCCAATGCCGTTAACAATGGCCTCCACCATGTCCGGACTGGCAGTGGCAAAGCGTTCGCTCTGCGCCAGCTCCTCGATCCCGGCGTTGACGCGAAGCGCGAAGACTTGTTCGGCTGTGGATGGGGTGTAGCTCATGTCTTTTCCTTGGCATTGATGGCCACCTGCCTATAGCGCAGCAGCATGACCGGCAAGAGCGCCCCACAGGTTCGAAAGGCTGACGCTACGGCATGCGCCGAGGCGGCGGCTATGCTGAGCGAAGGGCGTCTTGTCGCGCTGCCGACCGAGACGGTTTATGGCCTCGCCGCCCGAGCCGACAGCGAATCAGCAGTGGCGGCAATTTATTGCGCCAAGGGCCGCCCCGATTTCAATCCGCTGATCGTTCACGTGTCCTCACTGGCTGCAGCAGAGGCGATTGCTGTATTCGACGAGGGTGCGCAGCGGCTGGCGGCGGCATTCTGGCCTGGGCCGCTGACGCTGGTTCTGCCTTTGCGCGCTGATGCTGGAATTGCCCCTGCGGTTACTGCGGGCCTGCCGACTATTGCCTTGCGTTGCCCGGCCCACCCGGTGATGCGCGAAGTCTTGTCTTTGGCAGGCGTGCCGCTCGCCGCTCCATCGGCCAACCGCAGCGGCGGGGTAAGTCCGACCACCGCGGCACACGTTGCTGCCAGCCTTGGCGCAGCCGTGGACCTGATCCTTGATGGGGGGCCATGCACGGCAGGGATCGAGTCGACCATCGTCGCGGTGCGAGTGCAGGGCTGGTCGTTGCTGCGTCCGGGGCCGATAATCCGCGCCCAAGTTGCTGAAGTTATGGGTGAAAGCGATGACGTCACGGCGTCAAATAGCGGAATCGAAGCTCCGGGCCAGCTCGCCAGTCATTATGCCCCGGGCAAGCCGGTGCGGCTGGGAGTGACTAAGGCCGAGGCCGATGAGTTCCACATCGGCTTTGGCGCGGTCCCGGGAGATGTATCACTCTCCGCATCAGGCGATTGCGCCGAGGCGGCCGCGCGGCTCTATGCCTGCCTGCATCTCGCCGCTGCCGCCCCGCAAAGGCGCATCGCTATTGCGCCGGTTCCGGACGAGGGCATCGGCGCGGCAATCAATGATCGCCTGCGCCGAGCTGCTGTCTAACCCTATTTCTCGTCTGCAGCGTTGCTGTCATCAGCATCGGGCGCATCGCTCGTTTGTGCAGGCCCGCTCTCGCAAACCAGTTTGCCCGCACCCATCGAGCTGACCTTGCAACTAGCCCTGCCCTTTACGGTGACCGTTCCCGACCCCATGATCGTTGCCGAAACATCGCCGTCAGACATCATCGTGGCATTGCCTGATCCGGCGATTGTCACTTTGGCATGATCGGCGCGGAGCAGAGCGAGGTCGGCGCTGCCCGATCCGGCGATCGTCATGTCGAGATCCTTCACCGAGCCACCGCCGCGCATGGTTCCTGATCCTGCGACCGTCAGCTTGAAGGAATTGCCCGAGAGGGTTCCCGCGTTAACATTGCCCGACCCTGCAACGGTAACATTGGCGTCCTTGCCAAGGGCGTTGGCATCAAATGAGCCTGAACCGGCTAGGGTAACGTCCTGAGGTGCGGGCATGGTGATATTGATTGTGACTGCACCGCCCTCGCTCCACGATTTCGCGCGCAGAATGCCCAGCGTTCCGTCCTTCAGGGTAAAGCGCAGGTGATCGACGACCTTGGGATCGCCATCGACAGTGATTGCCAGCTTGGCACCTTCGCTGACTTTCACGTGATCTGGGCCTGCCATCACCAGCTTGGTCGGCGCTTCGCCCGACATGTCGAGTTCGGACAGTTTTTTGCCCTCTTCGCCATCAATGTTAATCGAAGTGCTGCAGCCGGAAAGGGCGCCAGCCATGGCCAGCGCGGCAAGTTTCCGGCAGATCGAGCCGAGATCAATGCGCATATTGGATACTCCCGATGTAGTGTATCAACGTTATAATACACTGCATCGGTCAGAATTCAAGGGGTCCTATCAAATTGAACAAAAAAGGGGCTGCACTCTTACGAATGCAGCCCCTTTGCTTTTCCGAAAACTGATGCAGATCAGACTGCAGCAGCAGCAGTCTCGTAATACTTCGGTGCATGTTCATTGAGGATCGCGAGGATCTTCTTGAGCGCTGCCGGTTCGTCGGTCTTTTCCATGGCCGCGAGTTCGCGTGCGAGGCGCGAGCTTGCTGCCTCAAAGATCTGGCGTTCCGAATAGGACTGTTCCGGCTGGTCATCGGCGCGGAACAGATCGCGGGTCACTTCGGCGATCGACACGAGGTCGCCCGAATTGATCTTGGCTTCATATTCCTGGGCACGGCGCGACCACATGGTGCGCTTGACCTTCGGCTTGCCGGTCAGTGTATCGAGTGCTTCGCGCAGGGTTTTATCCGAAGACAGCTTGCGCATGCCGATGGCCTCAACCTTGTTCATCGGAACGCGCAGCGTCATACGTTCCTTTTCAAAGCGGAGCACATAGAGCTCCAGCTTCATGCCGGCGATTTCCTGTTCCTGCAGCTCGATAACCCTGCCGACACCGTGCTTTGGGTAAACGACGTAGTCTCCAACATCGAATGCGTTGGCATTGACCGACATGTACATTCCTTTCACATGCGGGGGCATTTTGGTGGCAATCGGTCAAGGAAGAACG
>CANGBE010000011.1 GCA_947451875.1 Sphingomonadaceae bacterium
AAAGGCCAACCACACTTCCTCAATCGAGGAATCATAGGCTGCCGATGAGCCCTGCACGACCCGGTCCTGCGGCCCAAGCCCGAAGTGGGCCACATCGCTGGCGACCAGATTGATGATGCTGCCATGTTCGATCATCACGCCCTTCGGCCGTCCAGTCGTGCCGCTGGTGTAGATGACATAGGCAAGCGAAGTGCTGGTCGGGGTGTGGCCGGTTGCGGCGGGTCCATCGCCCAAATTGAGGATTTCAGTTTCGCCGTTGTGCTCGCCCGGACGCAGCAGGGCGACGGCCTTGGAATCGTCCAGTATTTCCGCCACGCGTTCAGGCGGAAAGGCGGGATCGATGCAAGTGAAGGCACCGCCGGCCTTAAGCACGGCCATTTGGGCGATATAGAGATCAGGCGATGTGCGCGGGAGATGGATCGCGACGATGCATTCGCCCGAAATCAGCGGCCGCAGCCGCGCCGCAAGATCATCTGATGCCGCATCAACTTCGGCATAGCTGAACGTGACCCTCTCGGAGCGGGCAGCGCCGGGAGGAACGTCAATGGCGACATGACCGGGGTATTCAAGCGCAGTCGCGGCGAACACCTCGTGGAGCAGGATTCCCTGCAGCGCTGCCTTATGCACCCCTGTTCACCTCGGACTTCGATTCCATAGGCTGTCGCCCTGCCGTGATCCGGCAGGGTCGCGCAACCTTTTTAGAACTTCGCCCCGCCCTTGATGCCGATCGTCCGCGGCGTAGTGGTAACAATATAGGGCCGCTGGCCACAGGATCCGCATTCCTGAAAGCGCGAGAGCTGACCGCGCTCGTCGAAGATATTGTCGACAAACACTTCAAGCGAATAGTTGCTCCATTCGCTGCCCAGCGAAAAGTTCACCAGACCAAAACCCTTGATATCGCCCAGCTGCGCGGCCGGATTGACCACATTGCCCGAGAACACCTCGTAAACCGCAGTGCGAATGTCGCTGGAGGCACTGCTCTGGTAGGTGGCGTTGAGCTGGCCGTAAACCTTGGCCGAACCCACCGGAACCGAATAGCGCGCCGTGCCGGACAGCTTCCACTGCGGCGTGATCGGCAGGCGGGTGCCCTTGGGCGCGGAAACCAGATTGCCGGCTGCGGTGCAGGCGTAGGTCGGATCGTCAAACAGGCAGAGGTTCTTGGTCGTCTTCGCATCGGTGTACGAACCGCCAAGGTTCAGCGTCAGCGGGCCGCCGTTGTAGCTGAGGTCCATTTCGACACCCTGAATTCGGGCATCGGGGCCGTTGTGAATCTCAGTGAAGCTGTTGGCACCGAGGAACGAGAACTGGAACTTCTTCCAGTTCTGCTGGAACACCGCGCCATTGAAACGCAGGCCGGGTGCCAGCGTGGTCTTCCAGCCGATCTCATAGTTGATCAGGAAGTCGGCGCTATAGGGCTGCACGTCGGCGCGGCGATTGATGCCACCCGGACGGAAGCCCTTTGATGCCGTGGCGTAAAGCATGATGCCGTCAGCCGGCTTATATGTCGCATTGAAGCGCCAGGTAACTCCAGTGTCTTTAGCGCGGACCGGGTCGATAACGCCATTGTTCCAGACGCCGAGATTTGTGCAAGGGCTGCCCGCGACCGCTGCCGGGGCCAACGTAATCGCCCCACCCGTAGCCGCCGCACGCACTCGCGCGCCGGTGCTGGTGAAGCAACCAGCCACACCAGTGCGCGAGCTTCCCGCGCCATTGTAGGGCGTCGAAGTATAGTTGCCGCTCGGGTCGCGGCCGAACCCGAAGAAACCGATCAACGTGTTGTCATACTTGAAAACACGGGCACCGGCAGTCAGGGTAACCTTTGGTGTAACATCAAAGCTAAGTTCGCCAAAGGCGGCATAGTCGCGATCAACGCGGTGCTGCTGGGTCAGCCACAAGGTTCCCGGGCTGCCATTTACCGACATCGCCGGGGCCAGACCGGGGATCCGGTAATCCTGATGGATCTCGTTCGACTGGCGCTGATAGAACAGCCCGCCAACGAAGCGCAGGCTGTTGCTGCTCGGCGAGGCAATGCGCAGTTCCTGGCTCATCTTGCGGAAGTGATCGGTGCCCAACACGTTCTGGCGCGGATCAATCGTCGCGCCCGCAGCATTGGTCACATAGAAATAGCCTGCGATGCCGCCAACCGATGAGTAGAGTGAATCGTAGGCTTCGGAATAATCGGTGTAGTCGCTTGATGAGGCATCCTTGCGATCAAGGTAGTTGCCCGAATAGGTCAGATCCCAGTTACCGATCTTGCCTTCGATCGTCAGCGCCGCCTGAATGAACTTGTCATTGCGGTATTCGGGGTAGAAGTGCTGCACCTTCAGGTCGCCGACCTTGGGGTCATAACCATATGAGCCGTGGCTCGCCGTGTTCTGGTAAGTAACCTGCGGGGTCACCGTCCAGTTGTCATCAAGATCGACTTTAAGCGCGGCGCGGCCACCATAGATCTCGGTGTCGTTGTAGTTTGCCTTCACGAAGCCGGGATTGGTTACACAGATGCCGCCAACGGTTGGCAGAAAACAGCGCTTGCCCGCAACATTGTCGATAAATCCGGCATCGCGCTGATAGAAGCCGACAACGCGCAGTGCAGCACTGGCAGAGATCGGGGCGTTTATCATGCCCTCAACCTTACCGCCCGCGCCACCCTTGTTCACTGTGTTCAGCTCGGCATCGACTCGGCCTTCGAAGCCAGACGTGCTCGGCTTGTTGGTGATGATCCGGATCGTACCGGCTTCCGACGAGGCACCGTACAAAGTGCCTTGCGGCCCGGCCAGGCTTTCGATCCGGGCGATGTCGTAGATATGAATATCAAGGTTGCCGCCAATCGTGGTGACCGGTTGCTCATCGAGATAGACGCCCACCGAAGGCAGCGATCCCGAGTGGTTGCCATCGCCGCCAGACGCCACGCCGCGCATATAAACCACGTTAGTGCCGGGCGTTCCGCCAAGCGCCTGAAACGAGACCGAGGTCAACTGCTGGGCATAGGAGGTGAAATCGGTGATGTTGAGATCGTCGAGCTTCTTGGAGCCCAGTGCCTGAATCGAGATCGGCACGCTCTGCATGTTTTCCGAACGCTTCTGCGCGGTAACAATGATGACGCCGCTGTCTTCGCCAGTGCTCGCCCCATCCGCCGGGGTACTTTGCGCATAGGCCGGAGCAGCAAGAGCTGTGGACGCAAGGAGAATGGCGAATGCTTGGCTACGGCGGTCAATGTGCATGGAGCTTCCCGTCAAATCGATGGCACTGTTTGCAGGTGCGTGGTTTCCGAATGCCTCCTCGTCAACCTATTTCGCAGGTGCGGCACGAATATGCCGGATCGCGTTGCAGATATGCCGGATCGCGTTGCAGATTTGCAACGAAACTGTCAGATTTAGGTCAGCCCACAGGATCCATAGCCGGAGCTTCTCGCCCGCGCTGCGCGAGGAAGTAAAGTGGCAAAGCGGCCAGCATCAGCACTATGCTGAGAGATGCCGTTACCAATCCTGCTCCATAAAGGATAGCTAGCGAGAACAGCAGGCCCAGAACCGACAAGATTCGTCGCACCCCGAGCTTGAGCGCTGTCAGGCAGGCGAAGATGTAGAGCCAAATGCCCGATGTTGCCGTCAGCTTAAGCATCAGGTCCATGAGGCCGGTCCCGTCAGTCCAACCGCCAATCAGCAGAATTAGAATCGAAAGCGCACTGGCCAAAAGCAGGGGCACGACTGCAATATCCCCAACATTGGTGCGCGCCATCCATTCAGGCAGCATACCCGCGCGCGCCAGCGCCAGCGGCACCTCGCCTTGCAGCATGATCCACACGTTCAGCCCGCCTACTGTCGAAATCACGGCAAATGCCGCAACGGCATGATCCGCCCAGCTTCCCCAATAGATTCCGATAAACAAAGCGATGGGCGCATTTGATGCAGCCAAAGTTTCCTGCGGCAGGATGAAACTTACGCCAGTGCAGACTGCAATATAGATCAAGCAGCTCAGCAACACTCCGCTCATGGTCGCGAGCGGGACGTTTCGCTCCGGATTTCGCACACGCTGGGCGGCGATGCTAGCCGATTCAAATCCAATGATGGCAACAAAGGCGAGCGTTGTTGCCGCGAAAAGACCTGAAGGCTGAAAAGGGGGGTGCGGCTGAATTGTAAAAGCGCTGCTGTCGATTAATGCCAATCGGGCAAGGATCACGATGACCGCAACCAAAGGCATCAGCTTAAGCAGCGTCGTCACCACCTGGAATCGGCCGGACGCCTTCAGTCCCGCAAGATTAAGCCATGTCAGCCCGCCAATCAGCGCCGACGCGCCGACGGCCTGATGAAATGGGGTTTTGGCCAGAAACGGCCACAAGTCAGACGCATAGCGCACCGATGTTAGTGCTATATAGGCATTGGCACACCAATAGCTCACCCAGGCTCCCCAGCCATTGATCAGGCCCGCTATCGGCCCCAGCACCTCACCGATCACGGCCATCAGGCCTGGTTCTTCGGGGCGAGCTTCAGAAACCGAGGCCAGAACGCGGGCAATCACAATGGCTCCCGCACCGCCCAATAGCCATGCCACAACAGCGGTCCAGCCGAAGCCGGCCATTTGGCTGGGCAGCACGAAGATCCCTGCGCCGATTACCCCTCCGACAACCAGTGCTGTGGCCATCCAGAAACCGAAAGGACGCTCTTCGTGTTGCATGACTTCCCCCGACACACTGTTTGAACACAGTGGGCGGAAATGTACCAGAAAGTTCTGGGCTGGTGAAAGTCGCCGCATTTGGGCTAGAGCATGGTAATGGCATTCGTCACCTCCCAGAGCTGGCTTTCAAATTTCGGCCAGTATCATCCGCGTCTGCTCGAAGCGGCGATGGCGATGAATGAAAACAACCTGCCGATTGCCGAACCATTGCTCCGCCAGCATCTGAAGGATGACCCTTTTGATATCGCTGCAATCCGCATGTTTGCCGAACTGGCCGGAAGGATCGGGCGCTACCGTGATGCGGAGAGCCTGCTGCGTCGTGCGCTGGAGCTTTCGCCCTCTTTTACTCCGGCCCGAGCCAACTTGGCATTGGTTCTCTACCGCCAGAACCGCGCGCCCGAGGCGATTGCCGAACTCGAACGGGTCATCGCTGAAGAACCTGAGAACCCCAGCCACGCCAACCTGCAGGCCGCAGCGCTTGGCCGAATGGGCGATTTTGCCGAAGCCATCACGCTCTATGAGCAAGTCCTGCAAGACGCCCCCCGCCAGCCGCGAGTTTGGATGAGCTTTGGCCACATGCTCAAAACCGTTGGGCGGCAAAGCGATGGCATTTCCGCTTATCGCCGGGCGCTCGACCTGATGCCGGGGCTTGGCGAAGTCTGGTGGAGCCTCGCCAACCTCAAGACCGTGCGGTTTTCTGACGAAGACATCGAAGCCATGCAGACCGCGCTGGCCGACCCCGCGATTGCCGTCGAGGATCGCTTTCACCTCGATTTTGCCCTTGGCAAAGCGCTGGAAGACCGGAGCGAGATCGCGCGTTCATTCGCGCATTACGAGGCAGGCAATGCCCTGCGCCGAACGCAGCTGGTTTATGATCCGGACGAAACCGAACGCTTCGTTGATCAGCTGATTGAGCTCGCCACGTCCGAGTTTTTTGCCGCGCGCGAGGGCAGTGGCTTTACCGCGCCAGATCCCATTTTCATTCTCGGTATGCCGCGCGCCGGTTCGACGCTCGTTGAACAAATCCTCGCCAGCCACAGCTTGGTCGAAGGCACCAGCGAACTACCCGATATTCCCGTGCTGGCGCGGCGCGACCAGACTTATCCGGCAGGCCTTGGCAGCCTCAGCGGAGAGCGACTTAAAGCACTGGGCGAAGAATACCTGCGCCGCACCCGCATCCAGCGCAAAACCGACCGACCGTTCTTCATCGACAAGCTGCCGAACAACTGGGCCCACGCTGCCTTCATCCATCTGATCCTGCCCAATGCCCGCATCATCGATGCCCGCCGCCATCCGCTGGGCTGCTGCTTCTCTAACTTCAAACAGCATTTCGCCCGGGGTCAGGCTTTCAGCTATTCGCTGGAGGATATGGGGCGCTATTATCGCGATTATGTCCGTCTGATGGCGCATCTAGACAGCGCGCTGCCGGGGCGCATTCACCGCGTCAACTATGAACGGATGGTCGATGATACCGAGAGCGAAGTCCGCCACCTGCTGACCTATTGCGGGCTTGAATTCGAACCGGAATGCCTTGCTTTTCACAAGACCGATCGTGCAGTCCGCACAGCGAGTTCGGAACAGGTCCGTCTGCCAATCTTCCGCGATGGGACAGAAAGCTGGAAGCAGTTCGAAATTTACCTCACCCCTCTGAAAAAGTCGCTGGGTGTAATTGGGGAAGAGCCTTGATGAGGTTACCTTTTCTGATCAAAAGGCAGCTGATCGAACGCTTTTATTGATTGCCGCCATTCCGGAACGTCCCCCGCACCGCAAGCGTTGATCGCTGCATGAATTGCAGCTTGAAAAAAGTCGCAGCTTGCCAAAGTTGGGCGATCGGCGGGGCTGTGAGTGGTGGGAGCGGCGGCGATTGCTGCGAAGGACAGGCGTACCACTCACATGGCCCACCCAAATAAGCTCCGCCGCGATCACGCGGTTTTCGATAAGCACCGCACCCAGATAGGCAGCTTCTGTCGCGCGCGTCTCACCAAGCTGGTTGCACCACATTGTCTTGCCCCCGACATTGTCACGGCCATTGTCGAAGGGCGCCAGCCGCCTACCCTCAAGGCCAGCATGCTTCAGGACATCGACCTGCCAATCGCCTGGATTGACCAGCGCGCGCTGCTCGGGTTCGCCTGAGCCCAATCTCCAACTTCTCAACTGCAGTCAGGATTTTGGCGCCGGAGACGCGGGGCATTCTGCCCCCGTTTGTTGGTGCGATTGCGGGAGTCTCTGACTGCACCCGCATTTTGCACATGTGCCGAATGCCGCAGAACTGCGCCGTTTCACGTGCCTGATCTGTGAAAGGCCCCTTCAGGGGAAGTGATTTTGGACTGATTGGTGCGGTCAAGAAGACTCGAACTTCCACGGGCTTTCGCCCACAACGACCTCAACGTTGCGCGTCTACCAATTCCGCCATGACCGCTAAATCAATGGAGCTGCGGGATCTCAGCCTGCTGCTCCAGGGGGGTAGGAGCGCGCCCCTAGCAAATGGGTGAGCAGGGGGCAAGCAGTGATGTACGCCAGCGCAAACTGCCCGGACTTCAGATCATCTGTCAGCCCGGCTTCCAGCCCACTTCGGCCACTTTGGCGGTTTTGGGAACATCAAGCACCGCCTCGTTGATCGTCTCGCTTTCGCCCGGATTCAGCTGGCGCACCGGCGCAGTTACCTCAAGCGAATAGACGATCCGTTCACGGTCATCGCGCAGGACAACAAGGATCGGTGGCACGGTGCGGCGCTGTTTGCCGACATTAGTCACCTTGCCACTCACGCCGAAAAACTCGGTCCCATTGGGCAGGGTCCGGCGATCGAGCCGGTTGGGCGGGAAATCGAGCTGCAGATCTGCCTGACCTTCGGCAAAGGTCTGGCTGGAGAACGGCATCCAGTCAGGCAGGCCGAACTTGTAGACGGCGGCGGCTGCAGCCATGACCAGCGCGGCGAAGACCACCGCGGCATAGGTGGAAATCTTCACCCAGTTGCGGCGCGGCCGGAAGGGTGGCTCGTGTTCAAAACTTGAACGCGAATAGTCGTAAGTATTTTCCGTGTCGTCATAGCGCGCCGCAACTTCTCGCGGAGGCGATGCTTCAACCAGCGGTGGCGGCGTTTCTGGCTCGACAAAAGCCTCGTCCTGAGGCGCTTCTTCCTGCTGGGTTGTGGAGGGCGTGCTCGATTCTTGCGCGGGATCGGAAGCGGGATCGGAAACGGGGGGCGGCGCGGGCGGCGGCGCAACAGGCGCTACAGCCATTGGCGCTGCCATCTCTGGCCCTTCCTGAAACCAGCTGTGGCGGCACTTGGCGCAGCGCACCGTCCGGCCATCAACGCCAACGGCGCTGTCTGGCACGACATAGCGGGTCTTGCAGGCCGGGCAGCTGATAATCATGGAAACGCGTAAAGCATGGTGCGGCCCTGCGATTCAAGGGGCCGAGCGGTGTTTCCCGGGTGATGAGAGCACCTGTGCCCCTTTTTTCCACATTGGATCGCCGCTATAGGCCGTCGCGACACGTTTGGAACCTCATGCCGCAGTGATCGGGACAGTGCTGAAATGAATACGCCCGGCAGCGGCGAGATTGTCCAGTTTGACAACGTCGGGCTACGCTATGGCACCGAGCGTGAGGTGCTGAGCGACGTTTCCTTCACGCTCTATCCCGGCAGTTTCTATTTCCTGACCGGCGCTTCAGGCGCTGGAAAGACCTCGCTGCTTAAGCTGCTCTACCTCTCGCAGCGGCCATCGCGGGGCGGCATCCGCATCTTCGGTACCGATGCCATCACCATGCCGCGTGAAAAACTGCCGGCGCTGCGGCGGCGGCTGGGGGTGGTGTTTCAGGAGTTCCGGCTGGTCTCGCACCTTTCAGCCTTCGACAATGTCGCCCTGCCGCTGCGGGTTGCCGGCTTTGCCGAGAGCGAGATCGCCAAGCCAGTGGCCGACATGCTCGAATGGGTTGGCCTTGCAGACCGCATGTCCGCTCGCCCAGCAACGCTTTCAGGCGGAGAGCAGCAGCGCGTCGCCATTGCCCGCGCGGTGATCGGGCGGCCGCAGCTGCTGGTTGCCGACGAACCGACCGGTAACGTCGATCCCGATATGGCGGTGAAGCTGCTGCGCCTGTTCGAAGCACTGAACCGGCTCGGCACGACGGTGGTGGTGGCAACCCACGATGTCCACCTGCTGAAGAAAGTGCCCGACAGCCTGATCATGCGGCTCGACAAGGGTCGGCTTTCCGATCCCACCGGCGCGCTGAAATATCCGCCGCGCCGTTCGGGCAGCCCGACATGAAACGACCGCTCAAGCTGTTCCCGATCGGCGGTCGATCGATGAGCGGTGCCGCGCAGGCAGAGCTGCTGCCGCAGGCGCGCATGGCGGGGCCGATCCCTTGGGTGATCGCGATCATGGTCATGCTGATGGTCATCGCGGTGGCCGGTGGCCTTGCGCTGCGCAATGTGGCGCGCACGGCTGCGAACGAGCTTTCGGGCGGAATTACAGTGCAACTCGTCGAAGCCCGCCCTGAAGTGCGCAATGCGCAGGCGAGGCAGGCTTCGCAGATCCTCAGCGCCCTCCCCGGCGTCAGTCAGGTTGTGCAGGTTCCGCAGGCAGAGGTTGATGCGCTGGTCGAGCCTTGGCTCGGCGGCGATATTGACGAGGCCGATGTTCCGGTACCCGCCATGGTCGATGCCCGGCTCGATGGTAAAATCACGCCCGAGCGCCTGATGGTCATCCGCAATGCCCTGCGCAACCAGATCCCCTCAGCCCGAGTCGATGCCCAGTCGAGCTGGCTGACCCCGGTGTTCGGTGCGATAGCCTCACTACAGTGGCTAGCTTTGGCGTTGGTGCTACTGCTAGGACTGGCGACAGTGGCGGCCGTGCTGCTCGCTACTCGCACAGCGCTGGGATCGAACCGGGAGACAATCGAGATCGTCCACCTGCTTGGCGGCACTGACCAGCAGATCGCCCGGATTTTCCAACGATCAACTGCACTTGCCGCAGCAGAAGGCGGCGTTGCCGGCTTAGCGGCGGCCATCACCGTGGTTGTGCTGATCGGCAGACGCTTTGCCGGGCTTGGCTCTGGCATGGCGACAGGCGGGGCACTCAGCTGGATCGACTGGCTGATAGTCGCCGCAGTGCCGCTGCTCGGCATCGCGCTCGCCACAGCCACAGCCCGCTGGACCGTGCTGCGCGCGCTGGAGCGGATGCTGTGAATCGGATGGTGCGCTTGGGTGCGCTGGCCATGCTGGCCTATCTATTCGGCTTCCTCTGGTTCGTCTTCTTCATGCCGAGCCCTGCCTCCGATGAACGGCGAACCGACGCAGTGGTGGTGCTGACCGGCGGGGAAAACCGCATCGCCCGCGCAATCGACATCTTGGAGGCGGGCGTATCGCCAAGGCTGTTCGTTGCTGGGGTCGACAAGAAAGTCCGCCCCAGTGAATTCGCCGCAGAATATCATGTCTCCAGCGGCCTGATGTCCTGCTGCGTGACGCTGGACTTCAAATCGACCGACACGATCAGCAATGCCAGCGAAGCTGCGTTCTGGCTGGCAGCCAAGCGGGTGCGGACAGTGCGGCTGGTCACTAGCGATTGGCACATGCGCCGCGCCGCGCTGGAACTGGCCAGGCTTGCCCCATCCAATCTGGCGATCATCACCGATGCTGTGCCTTCGCGCCCTAGTTTTGAAATCCTGGTCCTGGAATATAACAAGCTGTTAGCCCGCTCGCTTGGGCTGGGCGGCAGCTGATGCCAACGCGATTGCCTGACGTGTTGCGCAGCTTGGTGTTTCATATCGCTTTCGTCGGCGGCACTGTCCTTCTCGCCCTATTTTCGCTGGCAACACCGCTGGTTGGCAATCGCTGGTCGGTCTATCTGGGGGACCGCTGGGCCCACTGGCACCGCTTCCTCGCCAGCCATGTCATCGGCATCACCGTCATAATCGAGGGCGAGATTCCCACCGGTGCGGTGCTTGTGGCTGGCAAGCACGAATCGATGTTCGAGGCGATAGACCTGCCGGTTCTGCTCCACATGCCCGTGCCCTTTGCCAAGGCAGAATTGCTGCGCATTCCCCTGTGGGGCGCGGTCGGCCGCCGCTATGGACTGGTTGCGGTCGAGCGCGATCAAGGGGCCAAGGCCCTGCGGATCATGCGCACAGAGGCGCTGAAATTTTCCTCGGCCGGCAGGCCATTGGTGATCTTCCCCGAAGGAACCCGCGTGCCGCACGGTGAACAGCCCAAGCTGCAGGCTGGTTTTGCCGGGCTTTATAAGCTGCTCAATCTGCCCGTCGTGCCCTTCGCAGTAGATAGCGGCCCGCTGTTCCGAGGGCGGTGGAAGCGCGGCGGCACAATTACTTATCGATTTGGCGAAACGATCCCGCCCGGTCTGCCTCGCGATGAGGCCGAACTAAGGGTTCATGCTGCGATCAATGCCTTGAACGGAACCAATGCAGCATGACTGAAAAAGCCGAAGTGACCGAAAAGCGCCCGCTCCTTTCAGTGCTTGGCCCCGGCCTAGTGACCGGAGCGGCAGACGATGATCCATCCGGCGTCGGCACCTACAGCCAGGTCGGTGCGCAGTTCGGCTATGGCCTCGCCTGGACCATGCTGTTTGGCTACCCGCTGCTGGCCGCCATCCAGGAAGTCTGCGCCCGCATCGGCGCGGTAACCGGCAAGGGCATCGCCCAGAACCTGCGCCAGCACTATCCCCGCGCCTTGCTGCAAGTTGTTGTGCTGCTGCTGCTGATCGCCAACGTTATTAACCTTGGCGCAGATCTTGGAGCGATGGCGGAATCGCTCGGCCTTCTGCTGCCCGGGCCGCAGATGGCCTATGTCGTGGGCTTCGGGGTGATATCGGTGCTGATTGAAGTGCTGGTGCCCTACAAGAACTATGCCCGCGTGCTGAAATGGACGACGCTTTCGTTGTTTGCCTATGTCGGAGTGGTCTTCGTCAGCCACGTGCCTTTGGCCGAGGCGGCGCGCGGCGTGCTGATCCCCAGCTTCACCTTTGACAAGCCGCACGCCATGGCGCTGGTGGCAATTTTCGGGACGACAATCAGCCCCTACCTGTTTTTCTGGCAGGCCGGGCAAGAGGTGGAAGAGCAGCACCGTCGCCATGTAAAGCCGCTGATGGTCAGCCCGCGCGATGCCGGGCCGGAGTTAAAACGCATCCGCACCGATACGATGGTCGGCATGGCCTTCAGCCACATCACCGCGCTTTTCATCGTCGTGGCGACAGCGGCGACGCTGCATGCCAACGGGATCACCCATATCGATACAGCCGGACAGGCAGCGCAAGCCCTGCGGCCGATCGCGGGGAACCTTGCCTTTGGCCTGTTCGCACTGGGCATCATTGGCACCGGACTGCTCGCCGTGCCAATCCTCGCTGGTTCAGCCGCCTATGCTGTGAGCGAAACCTTCGGCTGGGCCGAAGGGCTTGAGCGCAAACCGCGCGAGGCCAAGGCGTTCTATGGCGTGATCGCCGTTGCGACGCTGGGCGGAATTGTCCTCAATCTCCTCGGCATCGATCCAATGAAGGCGCTTTACTGGGCCGCAGCCGTCAACGGCCTGCTCGCCCCACCGTTGATGGTGGTGACCATGCTGATCGCCCGCAATCCCAAGGTGATGGGCGAGATGACGATATCGAACTGGCTGGCTTTTGGTGGCTGGGTTTCAACGGCGGTTATGGGTGTTGTGGCTGCGGTGTTTCTGCTCAGTTAAAGGGCAGTCACCGCCACCGAAAGCGCGACCAGTTCGGCAAAGCCATAGGCGGTCAGGAACGAGACATCGGCGGCATCACGGCCGACACCGATGATCGCAGTGGCTCCTGCATTGGCCATTCCAGTCGGGTCAACCAGATGCCATTCGCCGCCAACAAAAACCTCAGCGACAGCGTGGAAGTCCTGCGGGGTCACGCCGAGCGCATAGACGCTGGCAAAGCGCGCCGGGATGCCGCAGGCGCGGACAAGTGCAATCAGCACATGAGCATAGTCCCGGCAGATCCCCTCGCGCCGCACGAAGCTATCCAGCGCGGTGGTTTCCGAGGTGCTGGAGCCGGGGACGTAGGCGAACTTCGCCTCGATCCAGTCGCGGATGGCCAAGACCAATTCACCGCCAGCTAGGCCGGGAAACTGCGCATCAACAAAATTGGTGAACTGGTCGCTCTGGCAATAGCGCGAGGGTAGCAGGTATTCGACGGCATCGCCGGGCAGCGCGTGCAGATCAACCGCAGGCAGATTCTCCAAATCGGCGGCGCTTCGGGTTACTTCAACAACTGCCTGATAATCGACAGTAAGACGCCCCAATACGCGCAGCCAAATCCGCTCACCAACTGTGCTGTGCCCGGCAACGCGAGCGATATGGGCGGTTTCTGACAGCGACAGGCGCGGCTGGCTGATCACCTGCCCGGGCAAGCTCGCCGCTTCCAGCTGGAGCAGCAGGTTGCTGGTTTCGGCCAGATCGTAATCGAGCGTGGCCTGGACAAACAGCTTCATTCAGCTGCCAGCATGATCGCCCCCCAAGTGATCACTGCGCCCGAAGTCTGGCCGTGCATCGTCCTGGCCTTGTTCGATGATCGAGCGGCGCACGGCGCGGGTGCGGGTGAAGTGGTCGAACAACTGATCACCATCGCCCACACGGATCGCGCGTTGCAGCGCGGTGAGGTCTTCGGTGAAGCGCTGGAGCATCTCCAGTACGGCGTCCTTGTTGGTCAGGAACACATCGCGCCACATGGTGGGATCAGAGGCGGCGATGCGGGTGAAATCGCGGAAGCCGCCTGCGGAATACTTGATGACTTCACTCTGCGTAACGTCTTCAAGATCGGAGGCCGTACCAACGATGGTATAGGCGATAAGGTGCGGCAGGTGGCTGGTAACCGCAAGCACCAGATCGTGGTGCGCCGGTGTCATCACCTCGACATTGGCCCCCAGCGCCTGCCAAAAGCCGGAAAGCGCGGCGACCTTTGCCGGATCCGTGCCCTCAGGCGGAGTGATGATGCACCAGCGGTTGCGGAACAGGCTGGCAAAGCCCGCATCCGGCCCAGAGTTTTCAGTGCCTGCAACCGGGTGGGCAGGGATGATGACATTGTCCGGCAGAGCTTCGGCCAGCGCCTTCAGCACTGATTCCTTCGACGAGCCAACATCGCTGATGATCGCGCTTGCCGGCACCGAACCGGCAATTTCAGTCGCAGCCGCGCCCATTGCCCCAGGGGGAACGCAGAAGATCACCAGATCCGCGGACAGTGCCGCTTCGCCTGCGCTGCTGCAAACAGTTTGCACCAGCTTGCGTTTGGCCGCGCGAGTTCGTGTGGTGGGGTCGGCATCGTAGCCTGTCGTCACAGCGTCAGGCAGGTGCTCACGCACCGCAAGCCCTACCGACCCGCCGAGCAGGCCCAGACCGATGATGGCAATGCGATTGAAGGTCACTTCGCCACCTCAGCCATTTCGCGCAAGGCCGCAGCAATATCATCCATCTGTTCGGCCGTGCCAATGGTGATGCGCAGGCCATGCGGCAGCGCCTGCCCCGGCAGCCAGCGGGTAATATAGCCGCGATCCATCAACCCGTTATAGGCCATCTCCGCCGTCAGTTTGCCCGCAAACAGGATCAGCACGAAGTTCGCTTCGCTCGGCAGCGGGCGCAGGCCGTGGTTACCCATGGCCTCCAGCGCGGCAACGAAACGCGCGCGCTCCCTTGCGTTGTGCAGCCTTGTCGCCTCGACAAAGGTGCGGTCATTCACCGCCGCCAGCGCCATCGCCTGCCCGCTGTTGGAGATGTTGAACGGCCCGCGGATCCGGTTGAGCGTATCGATGATGCCGCCAGCGCCTGTGCCCCAGCCGATCCGCTCTCCCGCCAAGCCATAGATCTTGGAGAAGGTGCGGGTGACAAGCACGTTGCCATGCGCCTTGGCCAGCGCCAGCGCGCCATCGTCATCTTCAGGCGCGAGGTATTCGGCATAGGCCTGATCGACCACCAGCAGCACGTCCGAAGGCAGGCCAGCGTGCAAACGCGCAATCTCGCCCTTGGGCAGGAACGATCCAGTCGGGTTGTTGGGATTAGCAACGAAGACTACGCGGGTCTTGTCGCTGACCAACGCCAGCAGGGCATCGACGTCGCTGCCATAGTCGGCATCAGGCGCAACCACTGGCTGTGCACCGCAGCGGCGGGCGGCGATATCGTAAACCGAAAAACTGAAGCGCGGGAACAGCACCTCATCGCCCACCCCGGCATAGCCTTGGGCCGCCAAATTGAGCAGCTCGTCCGAGCCGGTGCCCATGACGATTCGTGCCGGATCAATGTCGTGCACTGCGCCGATGGCAGCGCGCAGATCCTTGCTATCAGGATCAGGATAGCGGCTCGGCTCGACGGCCGTGGCCTTTGCGGCCAATGCCAGTGCACTGGTTCCCAGCGGGTTTTCGTTGGCCGAAAGCTTGATCAGCTGGCGCCCGTCCGCACCGGCGCTTTTACCGGGGACATAGGCATGGATCGCGGAGATCCAGCTCTTGGGGGTGGGGCCGTGGCTCATTGCTCGCGCGCATTAGCAGTCTCACGCGCTATTGCCAGCCCCTAGACCTTCCAGACTAGGCAGGCTTTCGGCCATTGACAGGCGAGTCCCCTGCCCCCACTTCGCATCCAACCATGGTAAGGTCCGCCA
>CANGBE010000012.1 GCA_947451875.1 Sphingomonadaceae bacterium
AGAGCAAAAAGGATCCAAAAGAGCTGAACGCCTACAAGACGTCCATTGAGCCGCAGACGAAGGCTCTAAATGATGACACAAATGCGGCTGCCGAGATTCAGGCAAGCTATCAGAAGGCGTCGGCGCAGGAAAAGTCCCTGATTTCGGCAGCGGTATTCAACATGTTCATCGCGGTTCCCAGGGCGGTAAAGCTAGCAAAAGACGGACCGAATTTGGTCAAGGGCCTCGGTTCCAATCCTGCAAATCTTGGAAAAATTGGCAAGATCAAGGGTGCGGTTGATCTTTTCATCTATCAGGTCGGTGCGACAACCAAATTTGCCGGTACGTTGCCGAAGCTTATGAGCGCAGTGAAGGTGCAAACCCCTTCGGATCCGCAGGCTGCAAAAGCACAAGCGATTTCGCTTTGATATGGCCTGATGGCATGGTGCTCTAAATTGGCGATGCACCATGCCATCAAGGTGACCGTGCGGGTTGATCACACGGTTCTGGCGTATATTACTATTCGGTAGCCACGATCCTCCTCACTGCTACGGGGCAACTTGCTGTGACGCTAGGCGGCACGAGTGGCTGCAAATCGGGAAAGCGTCTGAATCAAGCAAAATGCAATGACCCTGCCAATCGCCTCCGCTCGCCGTAGCCCGTCACAGGTGGTTGTGCCTGGCGAAATCATTGAGATGCTGGGTTCGCGGACACCGCTGCTTTCAAGAAGCCAAGATCGAAATCCAGCCGATTTCCAACCAGTTCCGCGTCATCCATAAAATCGAGGAAGTCGATCAATGCGGCTTGCAGCGGGCGCTTTGGTCCAGGTATTCATTGGTTGTGCCGATCTCCTTTTCGGCTTCTGCCGACAACGGCTCCGACGGCCTCGCCCACTCGTCAAACTCATCGTTCTCGTCCCAAAGATTCACAGCACGATAGCGAATGATCTCACCCATCTCCGGAGTGAGTGCGCTCATCTCAAGATCAATGATCAGCTCCCGCTTCAGTCCGCGAGTGCCAGCCTGAAACAGCACCAACCCACCTTGCATGTAGAGTTCAAACAGACTGTCGTGGAGCAGCTTCAGCCAACGGCGATCTAAGGACTTTTGCCAGTTGATAGCATTCAATCTCATGCCCGCGATTACGGATGCTGACTTCGCTGAGATAGCGCTCCAAGACATCTTTTAAAGTGGTGCGCTTGAGGTCGCCGATCGTGCCAGTTGGACGAGACGAAGTGCGCCTTGCGTCTTCCTTGCTGGCCCAGGCTATTGCCGCGCTGTGGGTTGGGAATGTTCGGCTGACGGCTGCGAAGCCTTTGCGGCGTATCTGAACGCAGTAACCGTGCTTTCTCTTGGTAATGGTTGCCAACGCAAATGTCCGTGTGATCGGTCATTGTGACTGCGTTGTGATTTTGAGCATTTTGCACTGTGCAGAAACGCTGGGGAAGGGCGTCTATGCAGCGTTTAGCCTTACTGAGTATGTGATCAGGAAGGCAACGCAATTTCAGTACGATAGAAACGAAAAAGGCCCCGGGAAACCGGGGCCTTTTCAGCGAATGGTGGGCGTAGCAAGGATTGAACTTGCGACCCCTACGATGTCAACATAGTGCTCTACCACTGAGCTATACGCCCGCACCATTCAGGTTCTGCCCAGAACCGTCGCCCTGGGCAGGGGTGGGCCAATAGGAGACCCTCCCGTTCAAATCAACCTCAAATTCTCGCGCTGCTTGGCAGGCCAAAAGTCCGTTCGACTTCGAGCACCAGATCCTTGAGATGAAACGGTTTTGATAGCATCCGCGCCTGCGGTGCTTCGCGGCTGGCCTTTAGCGTTACGGCGGCAAAGCCGGTGATGAACATCACTTTGGTATCAGGGCTGATCTCCGCGCAGCGCTGGGCGAGTTCGATGCCGTCCATTTCGGGCATAACGATGTCTGACAGCAGCAGGTCGAAATGCTCGTTTTCCAGATGGGGAATCGCCGCCGTGCCGCGATCAACCGCGACAACATCGTACCCGGCATTTTCCAGCGCGCGCGCCAGATAGGTGCGCATGGCTTCTTCATCTTCTGCCAGAAGAATGCGGATCATGATGTGCGGTCTTCCCAAGTTTTCGGCGGCCAAGTTTTAGGTGGCAAAGTGTTACGCTGCGATTCCCTCTTAGCGCACCACGAGTTAAAAATCTTGTCACAATCCGCACGTAGCCCACTTTGACACAACCGAATTTACAGGCCAGCTTCGGCGCGATGGTTCCAAAGACGACCCAACACGGCGATTCGCGCACGTTGCATGGCGGCGCGGTTCCGGGTGCCCCGGGGGTTCCGGCCTATAGCCTGACCACCTATCATCCCTCTCCCATACCTGTGTTGCTGGCCGTGCCGCATGCCGGGCGCGCCTATCCGCCTTCGCTGGTCGAGCGGATGCGCCAGCCCGATTTCACGACCCTGCGGCTGGAAGACCGCTATGTGGACAAACTGGCAGAGCGAATCTGTGCCGCCACCGGGGCTGCACTGCTGGTCGCCCAAGCGCCGAGGGCGATGATCGATCTCAATCGCGCGCCCGATGATATCGATTGGGAAATGTTCGCCAATGGGGCGCCGCGCGAACTGGGTTCCTATGAACCGGGGCGGCGGGTGCGCAGCGGGCTGGGCCTGATTCCACGCAGGCTGCCTGGTTTTGGCGAGCTGTGGAAGCGGCGGCATGAGCGGAGCGATCTGGCAGACCGGATCGAACATATTCACGAACCCTACCATGCCTGTCTGTCGGGCTCGCTTGCCGATCTGAAGGCGCGATGGGGGGCGGCCCTGCTTATTGACCTCCATTCGATGCCGCCATTGCCGCGCAATGGCGGGCAGTTCCCGCCTGATTTCGTGCTGGGGGACCGGTTCGGCGCTGCTTGCAATGGATCGCTGGTGGCTTCTACCTTTGCCCACTTTGCCGGGATCGGCCGGACTATCGCGCACAACCGGCCCTATTCGGGCGGATATGTACTGGAACGGCACGCGCAGCCAAATCTGCGGATCAGTGCCATGCAGATCGAGATCGACCGGACGCGCTATCTTGATGCGCGGATGGCCGAACCCGGTGATGGCTTTGCTACCACGGTACACCTGCTGACTGATTTGGTGCGCAGGCTTGCGGCTGAGGTGGCAGAGCTTGGTCGCCTTGCTACCAATGATTCCGGCGGCCCTGATATCTGGGCGCAAGCAGCCGAATAGGCAGATTCATTCAGGCGTTAAAAAACCACCTCGTGCATCTGCACGAGGTGGCCAAGGTTCAGGGAGGAGGTGCACTCGCGTGCACCAGCTCAAAAGGCGCCATGAGGGAAGCACCAATCGAGCAGCTGCTAATCTATGCCCGATTGTTTGCGATTTCAACCCTGTAGCTGCCAGGAACGAATTCCCGGCAGCTACGGGTAAAAATCGCCGATTCCCTAGCGTCAGGCCTTTTCAGCAGCGGCCAGAGCTTCTGGGCCCTTGCCGGCCTGAACCTGGCGACCAAAGATTTCGCGAATCAGTTGCAGCGAGAACAGGTGGGCATAGATCATCGCGAGCATGCCGTTCTGGTTCATCGTGCGCAGCACATCGCCGCGCAGTTCGCGCAGCTTGGCCTCGTCAACCATCTTGAAGCCACGATAGATGAATGGCTGTTCGGTGCCTTCCTGCTGAATGGCAACTTCGCCATCCATCAGCAGCTTATGCTTTTCCAGCTCTTCGACGAAGTTCTGGGTGCGCAAACCGGCTTCTTCGAACTGGCGACAGAAATCGAGAAGACCCTGCGTGGCCTCGGTCGGGTTTTCGCCATCGAACAGGGCATTGCCCTCGTCATGCTCCCCAACCAGATCACATGTCGGATCGAAGCACAGCGACAATTCTTCGCTATCTGGGCGCAGCTTGGCGAGCAGGAAGGGATAGCGGCGGACATAGGCGGGAACGTAAACGTTCTCGGTCAGCTTGCCATCGGTATCGAGGAACACGTTGACGCCTTCGTTCAGGCCCATCAGCGCCAACGGCACCGAGTTTTCACCAGCCGAAAAGATGATCGGATAGTGGCGTGAAGCTTCCGGAAATTCCTCTGCCGTCAGCGGCACAGCGTGTTGATCTGCAAGCCAAGTGGCCTTGTCGGTCTGCCGGCTCTTCCAGGCAGCGTGGTCGCGGCTGTTGAGCGGCATTAGGTCCTGATAGAACAGGGGTAGTGTTGCTTGCGGCGCGCTTGCCATGATTCGTACTCTCCGGTTGGTATTGATGCGCGAAAGGCGCGGCTTTAGGCGCTGGCGATGTTTGGCGCAAGGCTAACTAGTTTGCCGGGATTGAGTATTTCAGCCGGATCGAGCGCTTTTTTCACTGAACGCATAAGTTTTAGCGATACCGGATCGCCGAGTCGTTCCAGTTCGGTACGCTTTATCTGTCCGATTCCATGTTCGGCAGAGATCGATCCGCCCCAAGCCACCACTAAATCATGCACTTCGCGGCTAATTTGTTTGGCCTGACCTGATTCCCAAAGTTCGGCAGCCGAACCCTTGGGCGAGATGACGTGGAAATGGACATTGCCATCGCCAAGGTGGCCAAAGGCGATGGCCTGCACGCCGGGATGGGCCTTTTCGATGGCCGCAATCGCATGGTCGACGAAGTCCGGCATTTTTTCGACCGGAACCGAAATATCGTGCTGCACCGCTGGGCCTTTGGCGCGTTCAGCCGGGGCGACGGAATCGCGCAGCAACCAGAAGGCTTCTGCTTGCGATTCGCTGCTGGAGAAGACGGCATCCTCGACCAGTCCTTTCTCAAAGCCGCTCGCGATGGCTTGCTCGACCCGGCCTTGTAACGTTTCGGCACCGGCGCGATCGGCTACGACCTCGATCAGCACGTGCCATGCGTGGCGCCCTTGCAGCGGCGATCTGGCATCGGGCAGGTGCTCGATCACGGCGTCGAGACTATCCTGCGGGATCACCTCAAAGCCCTCAAGCGCCTCGCCCAGATCGGCTTCACAGTGGAGCAGCAGCTTGCGGGCAACTTGCAGGCTGGGGCAGGTCGCCCAGACAACGATTCGGTCGGCAATCGCTGGGATCAGTTTCAAAGTGGCGCCAGTGACGATCCCCAGCGTGCCCTCTGAACCGATCAGCAGCTGCTTCAGGTCAAACCCGCGGTTGTCCTTTTTCAGTGGGGTGAGCGAATTGAACACCGATCCATCGGCCAGCACCGCCTCCAGCCCCAAAACCTGCGCGCGCATCGCGCCATGACGCAGCACCTGCGTGCCGCCGGCATTGGTCGAAATTAGCCCGCCGACCGTGGCCGAGCCTTTGCCGCCCAGCGTGAGCGGAAAGCGCAGACCCTGCGCCTCGGCGGCTTGGTGCAGGTTTTCCAGAATCAATCCTGCATCGCAGGTGATCGTCTGCCCTTCGGCATCAAAGGCGCGGATAGCATTCATACGCCTGAGCGTGAGCAGCAGCGCGCGACCGCTGGCATCGGGCGTCGCTCCGCCAGACATGCCGCTGTTGCCGCCTTGCGGCACGATTGGCACGCCGTGAGCGGCACAGAGCTTTACCAGCGCGGCTACTTCTGCCGTGGAGGCAGGCGATGCCATAGCCAGCGCCCGGCCATGAAAGCGCCCACGCCAGTCGGTCAGCCAGGGCTCGACGAGATCGGCATCGGTAGTCAATCCGCGCGGGCCCAGCAGGGCGGTTGCGGTGGTCAGGAAGGCGGCATAGTCGGTCATGTCGGCCCCTATGCCATAGGCTTCGCAACTACGAAACTTTGCAATCGCGTACACACGGGTTAAGCAGGCGTTCAAGCGCGGGGCGTAAAGCAGCGGTGAAGCCTCGGGCTCTACCGCCCGGGCAAGACCCAATGGAATCCGGATCCGCCGCCTGCCATGAACCCGCTGCCCGCTATCCTTGCCCCTCTGTTGCTTTTGCCTGCCGCGCTGGCACCAACGACTGGTCAGGGCGGCGCAGCGCTGGCTGCACGGGTGGAGCAGGAACAGCCGTTGCAGCCGGGGTCAGTTCCCGCTCCGTTGTCTTGGCTGATACAGGCCCGGCAGGCGCCCAGCGCCGAGCAGGTGAGTATCGAACAGCATATCGTGATCCGCATATCCCCGCGTGCTCCGGCAAATGCTGATCCGCGCGTCGCAATGTTTTATGATGCCCCGGCCAGCCCGCAGTCGAGCCACATCGAAGAGCGCAAGATGGGCAAATGTGTGCCGGTTGACGGGGTCGCCGGAGTGCAGATTACCCAGACCAACAAGCTGGTGCTTTATATGCGCGATAGCCGTGTGGTCAGCGCCGGGCTCGACAAGGGCTGCAACGCGAGGGATTATTACGCCGGCTTCTATGTCGCCCGCAGCAGTGATGGCATGATCTGTGCTGGGCGTGACAAGCTGCAGGCCCGCAACGGCGCCTCGTGCAAGGTGGGCAAACTGCACCAGCTGGTTGAAGTGGGTGACTGATTGGGCTTTGGGTGCGCCAACCAGCGATTTCCTTGACTTTTCCTACCGAATGGGCCTAGGGGCGCGCGACTTCGCAGGTGTGGAGCGACAATTTTGGGGGCTGATCCGGAACACGGATATGACCCCATTTATCCGGAAAACCAGTCAAGCCTATGAACTTCGCCGATCTCGGCCTGTCCGACGAATTGCTTAGCGCGGTATCCGCCAAAGGATATGACACGCCTACGCCGATCCAGGCTCAGGCGATTCCGCAGGTGCTGATGATGCGCGATCTGGTCGCTATTGCGCAGACCGGAACCGGCAAAACCGCCAGCTTTGTGCTGCCGATGATCGACATTCTCAGCCACGGCCGCCGCCGCGCGCTGATGCCACGCAGCCTCATTCTGGAGCCGACCCGCGAGCTTGCCGCGCAGGTTGCCGATGAATTCGCGCTCTATGGCGTCAATCATGATCTCAAGATGGCGCTGCTGATTGGCGGCGTGCAGATGGGCGATCAGGTAAAGGCGTTGAAGGACGGCGTCGACGTGCTGATCGCCACCCCGGGCCGCCTGATGGATCTGTTCGAGCGCGGCAAGATCCTGCTCACCGGCTGCGATCTGCTGGTGATCGACGAGGCCGACCGGATGCTCGACATGGGCTTTATCCCGGATATCGAGACGATCTGTTCGAAGCTGCCCGCCAACCGCCAGACCTTGCTGTTCAGCGCGACCATGCCGCCGCCGATCAAGAAGCTGGCCGACAAGTTCCTCACCAACCCGCGCACGATCGAAGTTGCCCGCCCGGCGACGGCGAACGTCAACATCGCCCAGCACAAGGTTCTGGTCGATAACCGCAAGAAGCGCGACGTGCTGAAGGAACTGCTGCGGACGGACAACGTTTCCACCGCGATGATCTTCTGCAACCGCAAGACCACCGTGCGCGATCTTGCCAAGGCGCTGAAGCAGAGCGGCTTCAAGGCTGGTGAAATTCATGGCGACATGGACCAGTCGGCCCGCATTGCCGAGCTTGACCGCTTCAAGGACGGCACGGTCAACATCTTGTGCTGCTCCGACGTTGCTGCACGCGGTATCGACGTGAAGGGGGTGAGCCACGTATTCAACTTTGACACGCCATGGCACCCCGATGACTATGTCCACCGCATCGGCCGCACTGGCCGTGCAGGGGCGACCGGCCGCGCGTTCACTTTCGTTTCGCCCGAAGATGCCGAAGCGATTGCCAATGTCGAAAAGCTGACGGGGATGAAGATCCCGGTTTACACCATGGGTGGTGGTTCGGCTGAGGCTGCTCCGGCTGGGATAAGCGATGCGCCCGCCAGCGAGGCCAAACCGCGCCGTGATCGTAACGTGAAGGCCGCTCGCGAAGCCCAGCCCGCCAAGGAACCCCGCGCTCCCCGCGAAGCCAGAGCGCCGCGTGAAGAACGTGCTCCCAGAGAAGAGCGGGCACCCCGCGAAGCGCGTGCGCCTCGCGAAGAACGCGCACCCCGCCCAGAACGCGCCCCGCGCAAGCCTCACTCTGCAAAGCCGGTTGAAGCTGCAGACGAGGGCGAAGGCTGGAACGGCCCGATGCCGGGGTTTTTGGGAATTTCAGCGCTCTAATCCTCTAGACCCTCTCCATTTTCGCGTTAGCGCAAATGGGGACGTGGCAGCCCGCAGGGCTGACGGAGGGGTAATGACGCAAGGGCAAAAACCCCTTCGTCATTCGCCAAAAATGGGGAGGACCTAGCTCTCCACCCTCACAAAGCTATCAATCACCCGCTTGGCCCCAGCCGTCTCAAATTCGATCTCGAGCTTGTTGCCTTCCTGCGCGGTCACCACACCGTAGCCGAACTTCTCATGGAACACCCGTGCGCCCACGGCCACATCGCTCTTCGGCTTGGCGGCGAAGCTGGCGGCTGAGCGGGTGCTTTCGGCGATGCGGCGCGGGGCGGCGTCGAATTGTGATGACGAGGCGCGTTGCCAGCCGGGGCCGCGGCCTGCGGAGCGTTCCGGGCGGTCGCGGGCGAGGTGGGCGAAGGGGTCTTCGCGTTCCGACCACTGCGCCTTCCACATGCTCGCGCCGCCCGACAGCGTGGTTTCCACCTCGACATTGGCGGGCGGGATTTCGCCGATGAAGCGGCTGGGAATAGAGGAGGTCCACTGGCCATATATCCGCCGGTTGGCAGCGTGCAGGATCGTGCAGCGCCGCCTTGCGCGGGTGATCGCCACGTAAGCGAGGCGGCGTTCTTCCTCCAGGCTGGCAAGGCCGCCTTCGTCCATCGCGCGCTGGCTGGGGAATACGCCTTCTTCCCAGCCGGGCAGGAACACGTTGTCGAACTCCAGACCTTTGGCGGCGTGCATGGTCATGATGGTGACCTTTTCGGCGTCGTCTGCCTTGTCGTTGTCCATCACCAGGCTGACGTGCTCAAGGAAATCGCCGAGGCTTTCGTAGTCTTCCATGGCGCGGGAAAGTTCGGAGAGGTTTTCCAGTCGCCCGGCGCTTTCCGCGCTGCGCTCGGCCTGCAACATGGCGGTATAACCGCTCTCGTCGAGCAGGGTGCGCGCGAGTTCGGCGGGGGATGCTGTCTTGGCCAGATCGCGCCAACGGGCAAAATCGCGCACCAGCGCCAGCAGGGTCGCGCGTGCCCGGGCGGGCAGTTCATCGGTATCGACGATTTCGACCGCGGCATGGCTCAGCGGAATCGAGCGCGCGCGGGCGTGGCGGTGGATTTTCTCCAGCGTCTTGTCCCCCAGCCCGCGCTTGGGGGTGTTATAGATCCGCTCGAAAGCCAGATCATCAGCAGGTTGTGCGATCAGCCGCAGATAGGCCAGCGCATCACGCACTTCGGCGCGTTCATAGAAGCGGAAGCCGCCGATGATCGTGTAGTTCAGGCCGATGGTGATGAAGCGGTCTTCAAATTCGCGGGTCTGGAACTGGGCGCGCACCAGAATGGCGACCGTGTTGAGCGAGGCGCCTTCGCGCTCCAACCGTTCGATGTCCTCGCCCACTCGGCGGGCTTCTTCGGGGCCATCCCAGACGCCAATAGCACGCAGCTTGTCGCCGCCGTTGCGCTCGGTCCACAGCGTTTTGCCGAGCCGCTGGCTGTTGGCGTCGATCAGGCCGGATGCGGCGGCGAGGATGTCTGGCGTCGAGCGGTAGTTCTGCTCCAGCTTGATGATCTTCGCGCCGGGGAAGTCTTTCTCGAACTTCAGGATATTGGCCACTTCCGCGCCGCGCCATGAATAGATCGACTGGTCGTCGTCACCCACCACGCAGATGTTCTTGCGCTCCTGCGCCAGCAGCCGCAGCCACAGGTATTGGACCTGATTGGTGTCCTGATATTCGTCGACCATGATATATTTGAAGCGCTGCTGGTATTGTTCCAGCACATCGCGGTGGCTGCGCAGCACATTCAGCATGTGCAGCAGCAGATCGCCGAAATCGCAGGCATTCAGCGCCTTCAGCCGGTCCTGATAGAGCCGGTAGAAGTGCTGGCCCTTGCCGTTGGCATAACTCTCGTTCTCGCCTGCATCGAGGTCGGCGGGGTTGAGCCCGCGGTTCTTCCAGCGGTCGATGCACCCCGCCAGCTGCTTGGCGGGCCAGCGTTTGTCATCCAGCCCCTCGGCCTGAATCAGCTGCTTGAGCAGGCGCAGCTGATCGTCGGTATCGATGATCGTATAGTTCGATTGCAGCCCGACTAGCTCGGCATGGCGGCGCAGCAGTTTGGCAGCAATCGAGTGGAAAGTGCCGAGCCACTGCATGCCCTCCACTGACGGCCCGATCAGTTGGCCAACCCGCTCGCGCATCTCGCGCGCGGCGCGGTTGGTGAAAGTGACGCAGAGGATCTCGCTCGGCCATGCGAGGCGCGAGCGGACGATGTGGGCTAGGCGTGCCGTCAACGCCGCCGTCTTGCCGGTGCCCGCGCCCGCCAGCATCAGCACCGGCCCCTCGGTGGTAAGCACGGCATCGCGCTGCGGCGGGTTGAGCCCGTCGAGCAGGGGATCGCCCGAAGGATCGGCTGGGGGGTAAGCACTGTCTGGCACGGGCGAACAACTAGGGAACGAAAGCCAAGCGTGCAAGCCGCCACTGTGACTTTTGCCAAGTGGTGTAACGCGGCAGGTTACATCTGTTCACAAGTGGTTTTCCCGGCGTTCAGGCGGCGGCGGTAAATGCGCACTTGCCATCCCGAGTGGCACGATCCCTTTCAGGGTCGCAGTAAGACTTGAGCCAAGGCCCGGGTCTTGCAGGGGGAGGGCGTCAGGGCGACCTGGCGCCCTTTCTCAACTCGAAAGTTGACAGCACCGGCTCGCCGCGCCAGCCAGCGCTAATGAACCCGATCCGCCAAAACGCCCGTGTGTTGACCGCCAGCCTCGTCGGCACTTCGATCGAATTCTTCGATTTCTACATTTTCGGCACGGCGGCGGCGCTAGTGTTTGGC
Organism: Sphingomonadaceae bacterium; assembly: GCA_947451875.1. GTDB lineage: Bacteria > Pseudomonadota > Alphaproteobacteria > Sphingomonadales > Sphingomonadaceae > Novosphingobium. The sequence continues at coordinate 10,828 of CANGBE010000012.1, forward strand.
TCGCTGTTCTTCCCGGCGCAATCGAGTTCGGCGCAGCAGATGGCGGCGTTCATGAGCTTTGGCCTGGCTTTCATAGCGAGGCCGCTGGGGGCGATAGCTTTTGGCCATTTCGGTGACCGGGTGGGCCGCAAGGCAACGCTGGTTTCGTCGCTGATGCTGATGGGCCTTTCGACGGTGCTGATCGGCACGCTTCCAGGCTATGCGGCGATCGGCATCATCGCTCCGTTGCTGCTGTGCACGCTGCGTTTTGGTCAAGGGTTTGGCCTTGGAGGAGAGTGGGGCGGCGCGGCGCTGCTGGCGGTGGAGAATGCGCCCAAGGGCTGGGAGGCGCGCTTTGGTGCGGCCCCGCAAATGGGCGCGCCGATTGGCTTCCTGTTTTCCAACGGCTTGTTCTTGTTGCTCGGGCTGAGCCTGAGTCAAAGCGACTTCATCGCCTGGGGCTGGCGTATCCCCTTCCTCGCCAGCGCCGTGCTGGTCGCGGTGGGGCTGTGGATCCGCTTGCGCATCACCGAGACGCGCCAATTCGCCGAAGCCGCCACCTCGCCGGTCGCCGTGCCGATTGCCGAAGTATTCTCGCGCCACTTAGTCCTGTTGTTGGCGGCATCGGCTGGCGTGGTTTCGTGCTTTGCCAATTTCTATCTCAGCACCGCCTTCGCCCTGTCTTACGGCACCAGCACGCTGCATTTGGACCGCCAGACCTTCCTCGCGATCCAGCTGGGGGCGGACTTGTTCCTTGCGCTCGGTATCGTGCTAAGCGCCACAGCGGCTGACCGTTATGGCGCCAAGCGGGTGATCGCTTTTGGCGCGCTGCTCACCGCGCTGGTCGGGGTAATCTATGCCCCGGCGCTGCTGTCAAAGTCCTATCCGGTGATCTTTGCCATGCTGGCCCTGTCGCAGCTGGCAATGGGCGTGAATTATGGCCCGCTCAGCCTGTGGCTAAGCCAGCTTTTCCCGGTTCGGGTACGCTATACGGCGATCTCGCTTGCCTTCACCATTGGCGGGATTATCGGTGGGGCGCTGTCACCGATAGCGGCACAAGCGCTGGCGAGTACGGGGCATATGGGGGCGGTTGGCGGACTGCTGGTGGTTGCAGGACTGCTGACTCTGGTGGGTCTTAAGCTGGCTCGTCCAGCTTCCGCAGCAGAGTGATCCGCGCTTTGCCAACCTTGCGGGTGGCGTCGACTTCGAAGCCTTTGATCTCCGGCTCTTCGTTGAACGCGGTTTCCAGACTGACCCAGGTCGCCTCGCCGATCCAGCCGAGCCGGGCGAGCTTGTCGATCGCCACTTCACCCGCACCGCTGCCATAGGGCGGATCGAGTAGGATCAGATCGAGCGGTGCCTTTGCGACGCCAAGACTGAGCGCCGAGCTGGCGCGCACATCGCTCAGGCCCTGCGCCTCAAGGCTGGCGAGATTGGCGCGGATGGCCTTGATCGCGGCGGCATCGGTGTCAACGAACATGCAGCTCGCCGCGCCGCGCGACAGCGCCTCGATCCCGAGGGCGCCCGATCCCGCAAAAAGGTCGGCCACGGCCAACCCTTCAAAGCTGCCAAGGCGGCTGACCAGCATCGAAAACAGCGTCTCGCGGGTGCGGTCTGCTGTGGGGCGGGTGGTTTCGCCGCTCGGCGCCGCCAGCTTGCGCCCGCGCCACTGACCCGAAATGATCCGCAGACTCATCGGCCCGGTCCTTTGCCGCCGCGTCCTTTGCTGCCGCCTCCTGGGCGGTTATTATTATAGCGCCCATCGGACCGCCCGCCAGAAGGGCCACCAGCTGGGACGTCGCTGTGCCCGCTGCGGGGGGCGCCACTGCGTCCACCACTGGGTCCTTCACTTCGCCCTTCACTGCGGCGCGGCAAAGAGCGGGGAGCATCGCGGTCAATAGGGCGCGACGGATCGGGCTTGCGCCGTGCGGGGCCGGAACGGCGCGGTCCTGCCTTGGCTGGTTGTGCCGCGCCAACAGGGCCAGGTGACTGTTTTGGCAACGTCTTCAGCGTGCCGCGGAACTTTTCAACATCTGCAGGCCTGATCTCGATTGCCTGTCCGCGCGGCAGGTCGGCCAGTTCGAACGGGCCATAGCTGGTGCGCAGCAGACGGCTAACCTCCAGCCCCAATGCCTCAAGCACGCGGCGCACTTCGCGGTTCTTGCCTTCGGTCAGGGTCAGTTCGATCCACTGGTTGCGCCCGGTGCGGCGCTCCATGTTGGCGTTAATCTGGCCATAGTGAACACCCTCGATGGTCACGCCTTCCATCAGCTCTTCCAGCTGATCCTGCGTCACGTCGCCATAGGTGCGCGCGCGATAGGTGCGCGGGATGCCGCTGGCGGGCAGCTCCATTGCCCGCTTCAGCTCGCCATCGTTGGTCAGCAGCAACAGACCTTCGGTGTTAAGATCGAGGCGGCCAACCGGCATCAGGCGTGGCGCGCCCGGCGGTAGTGAATTGCGCAGCGCGTTATAGATCGTCGGCCGGCCAGCCGGATCGCGCTCAGCCGTCAGCAGACCGGCAGGCTTGTGAAACGCAAACAGCCGCGCGGCCTCTGGCGCTTTCACCTGCTTGTCGTCCACCGTCAGTCCGTGCAGCGTGGTGAGCAAGGTGGCAGGCGTGGTAACCAGCACATCGCCAATTTTCACCCGCCCCTCGGCAATCATCCGCTCCACTTCGCGGCGGCTGGCCACACCGGCGCGGGCCAGCAGCTTGGCTATACGCTCCCCTTCGCGGGGCGGTTGATCATCGTTTGGGGCACTTGTCATGCGAACGGCCTTAGGCGAGGGCGCTCTCCACGTCAAAAGCGCTGGCACCCTCTGGCAATGCCGCAATAAGGCGCTAGGCTGCGACGCACCATTTCAAGAGGGATCGCGCCTTGACTGCTGATGCCGCCGCTGCTGAACCTGCACCACGCCCAAAGGGCTTCAAACTGCTCGCCAAAGCGCTGCAGAACCGCAAGGCGGCCTGTATGCTGGCCTTCGGCTTTTCCTCGGGCTTGCCCTTTGCCCTGCTGGTCGGCACGCTGAATGCCTGGCTGGGTGAGGTCGGCGTCAAGCTGGCAACCATCGGCGTGCTGTCGTGGATCGGGCTTGCCTATTCGTTCAAGTTCCTGTGGTCGCCGCTGGTTGACCGGGTGAAGCTGCCGGGGCTGGAGCGGGTCGGACGGCGCAAGAGCTGGATCCTGCTGTGCCAGGCCGTGCTGGTTGTCTCGTTTGTGGTGCTCGCCTTCACCCATCCGGCGGAAGCCATCGGACGCTTTGCCCTGATCGCCTTCATTGGCGCGATAGCATCAGCCACCCAGGATATCGCCATCGATGGCTGGCGGATCGATCAGGCGGATGAGGCCGCACCGATAGAATTGCTCTCAGCGCTTAACCAGTTCGGCTACCGCACCGCCTCCATCGTTGGCGGCGCGGTGGCGCTGGTTCTGGCGACGACGATGACCTGGCCGACGGTCTATCTGGTGATGGGTGGTGTGCTGCTGGTCGTGATGCTGGGGGCCACCCTGCGTGCGCCAGACAGCCCAAGGCCGGAACCCGGAAGGCTGCACGGCGCGCTGGCTGAACCCGGCGCGCTCAAGCCCGAATACCGCGCGATTGCCCTCGCCGTTGTCGGGGTTAGCTGGGTATGGGCGATTGGCACGATCCTGAATTTCATGGCCGGTTTGCTGGGCGCGGGACAGGCGGTGCCGGGCGTCCCTGCTCATTCGGCGGGCGATTTCACTAAGCTCTATGGCCCGTGGATCATCGCCGCGACCGTGCTGGTGCCGCTGATTGTCGCGGCGACGACGAACTGGATGACCAAGCAGCCGCGCTATGTGCTGAGCCTGCGCGATGATCGCCACCACCCGGTTCGCACTGCAATGAACCATCTCTATTCCGCGCTGGTCGCGCCTTTGGCAGAGCTTTCGGGGCGGCTGAAGTGGGGCGTGCTCAGCGTCATCGGTTTCATCCTGACCTATGCCATCTGCTATAATATCTGGGCCAGCTTTGCTTACCCGTTCTACCTTGGTGAGCTGAAATATTCGAAGGAAGAAGTGGCTTTTGCTTCCAAGGTATTCGGCATTTTCATGACCATGGCCGGGATCA
>CANGBE010000013.1 GCA_947451875.1 Sphingomonadaceae bacterium
AACCCAATCGGCCGTGTTGTCACGGTCGGCGTGCGTACCAAGTTCTAAGTATAGGGCCGCCCTGTTCCGAACTCGCGGGTTCGGAACAGGGCTCCACTTCTCCATCAAAATCTAGGCAGATCAGTGAAATCAGGTTCATCCCCAGTCGGAATTGGTCGGGGACGTATCCTTTCAGGCCTTGTCGGGCGCGGCATTCTCGAAAGCCGTTCGCCGTGGATGCATGAGTGTGAGGCTGATGCCCTGGGCCTGCATCTGGTTTACGCCCTGTTCGATTTCACCGATCGCAGCTGGAATGATGACCAGCTCGAAGCAGCCCTCGCCGCCGCCCAGTGGGTTGGCTTTTCCGGCCTCAACATCACCTTCCCGTTTAAGCAGGCGGTGATCCCGCTGCTTGACGAACTCTCTGACGGCGCCCGGGCCATCGGCGCGGTCAACACCATTGCCTTTCGCGATGGCAAGCGGATCGGGCACAATACCGACGTTTCAGGATTTGCCGAAAGCTTTCGTGAGGGTCTTCCCGATGTGCCGCGCGGGGCTGTTCTGCAGATGGGCTGCGGCGGCGCGGGGTCTGCCACGGCCCACGCCCTGCTTGGCGATCTGGGCATTGGCCGGATCATCCTTTCTGATACGGACAGCGCCAAGTCCGAAAACCTGCGTCAACATTTGGCTCAGCGCTTTGGCGAAGATCGGGTGGCTGTTTCGTCGGATGTGCCAGCCAGTGCGGCCCAAGTCGACGGTATCGTCAACGCGAGCCCAGTCGGCATGGCCAAGTTTCCTGGCCTGCCGCTGCCCGGTTCAGCCATCGAACCGCGCCAATGGGTGGCCGATGTCGTCTATTTCCCGCTTGAAACAGCCCTGCTGGCCGAGGCTCGGCGCAAGGGCTGCAAGACTTTGCATGGTGGCGGTATGGCCGTCCATCAGGCCGCAGAAGCCTTTGAGATCATCACTGACCATGCCGCCGATCGCGCCCGGATGGGTGCCAGCTTCGCTGCTTTTGTGGCCGAGCAAGGGGCGAAATCAGCGGCTGCTTGAAACCCGGATTGATCGGCCGCCCGTCGCTGCGGCGATCTGTTAGCGCAACAGTTGGACCTTTGCCCGGCATAATGAAATGATCCTTCGCGGGAGAAGGATCAATGTCACAGCTCAATGCCGATAGGATCATTGCCGAAGCCGAGGTCAAGACTGGGGTCAGAGATTACGATCCCTCGGTTCGCGCCAATCTGGCCCGGCTGATCGCTTCGCTGGAGAGCAGTGCCGGCCTTTCCGATGCCGGGGTGGCGATGACCCACCGCATGTTTCTAAGTGAGCAGGTTAACCGCCTTGAGGGCATCCGCTGGGTTCAGGATCGCCCGGATATAGCCGACGAACCGGTTGCTGCGCCGGTCTTTCTGATTGGCCTGCCGCGATCCGGCACAACCTATTTCCAGTACCTGTTCGATCGCGATCCGCGCTTTCGCCTGATCCGCACATGGCAGAGCACCATGCCGAACCCGCCGCCGGGCCTGTTCCCCGAGACAGTCGCCACCCGCCGCGCCGCTTGGGCCGAATCGCGCAAGAGCCACCCGACCTTCGAAGGCTTCGAGGCGCTGCATCTCTATGATCAGGACGGCAGCGAAGAATGCCACGCCTTCTTGCAGCAAAGCTATGGCGCTGCGGGTCTGCACAACCTGTTCCGCGTGCCCGAATACTTCGATTACCTGTTGGACGAGGCCGATCTTGCCGCCAGCTATCGCGTGCACAAGCGGCAGTTGCAGCTGCTGCAGCATAGGCTGGAGCCAAAGCCCTGGGCGCTCAAATACCCGAACCACGTGATTGCCATGGACGCGATTCTGGAAGTCTATCCCGATGCGCGCTTCGTGATGACGCACCGCGATCCGGTGCAGGTGCTCGCCTCGATCGCCAAGATGACCTTCAACCTGCGTGGGCTTCGCGCCGAGCGGCCGGTCGATCCAGTCGAAGTCGGGCGCGATATGCGGCACTTCATCCAGCGGCATATTGACCGGATCATGGAATTCGACGCTGGCCCGCACGGTGCCCGCGTGGTTCATGTCGATTACTACGCGCTGGTCGCCGATCCAGTGGGCGAGATGCGTAAAATCCATGCCGGGCTGGGGATCGATACGCCCGACGATGTCGCCGGGGCGGTTGGCGACTGGCACCAGAACAATCCCAAGAACGCGCGCGGCAAGAACGACTATACGCTCGAACAATGGGGGCTGGACGATGGCGAAATTGCCGAGCAGTTCGGCGGATATATGTCGCGCTTTGCCATCCCGCGTGAGGCAGAGGGGCTACGACAGGCTGGCGCGCGGATGAATAAATGATACCACGCTGCATGTTTGTGCAGTGATGTGTCGAAGGGGTTCAATGCAGACCAGCGCCATAGCTCCCGCCCCCGCGCCGGCCAAGCGGACCAGAGGGCGGCCCGCGCTCGATATGGCCGTCCGGCTCGAGGAGCATTTGCTTACGGTTGCGCTCAAGGAGTTCCTTGCGAAAGGCTATGGCGGTGCGTCGATGTCGCAGATCGTCCGGGCCGCCGGCGTTTCCAAGACTACACTCTATTCGCGTTTCAATTCCAAGGAGGCCTTGTTTCGCGCAATCATGCATCGACAGGTTGATCGATTGGCCGCAGCAACCAGTCTCACCACTGCAAACGGACCCGTCGGCCTGATTGAAGGACTGAAGGCCTATGCTAACCGGACGCTGGAAATTAGCCTTGAGGGTGAACTCCTGGCTGTCAATCGCCTGATCAATAGTGAAGCAATCCGCTTTCCTGAGCTGGGATTGGCGGCTGCGGAACGCAGCGAGATGGGCATTTTGCAGGTCACGTCATTCATCCAGCAATATGCCAATTCCTCAGGACAGCTAATCACCGATGCGCGCCTCACTGCCGAGGCGTTCATCCTGATGCTGCGCGGCTGGTACGTGAACGCCTTGCTGGCACATCTGCAGGTCACACCCGAGGAGCGGCGCCTATGGGTCGAACACATCGTACCGGCATTCGTTAGGGGTTGCTGCTTGACTCACAAGGCGCCTGCTCCATAAAAGTACACATCAGTATCAATAAACGCCTCGAAAGAACCGAGTGGCGGGCTGGTAGCGAGGACTGTCATGGGATTTGAAGGCATCAACCTTACCGAGCACACCGGCAGCGAAGTGCGCGCCGATGTCGCTACCCTGCTGCGGCCGGAAGTTGCCGCCAATCTGCGTAAGCTGCTGATCGAGCGCGGCATGCTGCTGTTTCGCGAACTCAACATTTCCGACGAGGATCAGGTTGCGCTGGCCGGTTTGCTCGGCACGGTGCGGCAAGAGGGCGAGAAGGGCATCTTCAAGGTCACGCTGGATAACCGCGCCAACATGCAGGCGCTGTACCTGCGCGGATCGTTCCTGTGGCACATGGACGGCACCCATGACACGGTGCCGGTGTTTGGTTCGCTGCTGTCTGGCCGGGTGCTGTCTGAAGAGGGCGGCGACACGCTGTTCGCCAATTCCTATGCTGCCTATGAAGCGCTGCCGCAGGCGATGAAAGACCGGATTGCCGATCTGCGGGCGGTCCACAGCTTTGCCGTTTCGATGACTAACGCTGGCGTTGAGCGAACGCCTGAAACCGAGGCTCACTGGGCCTCGATTCCTGACCAGACCCATGCGCTGGTCTGGGGCCACAAGTCGGGCCGCAAGTCGTTGGTGATCGGCTGTCACGCCAGCCATGTTGTGGGCATGGAGCGCGATGAGAGCGATGCCCTGCTGGCCGAACTGATGGATTGGATCACCCAGCCGCGCTTTGTCTATCGTCACAAGTGGACGGTGGGGGACATGCTGATCTGGGACAACACAGGTGTGCTCCACAAGGCCGATGCCTATCCCATCGGCTCGGGCCGGATGATGCACCGCACGACCCTGATGGGCGAGGAAGCCTTCGCCTGATCTGATGGGCACGCGCGGTCAGAGCAAAGAACAAAATGTGCAGGAGAGGCGGATGATCAACAACCTACCCGAACGCTGGGACATGGAGGCCGATCTGGTCGCCATTGGCTCGGGCATTGGCGGGCTTGGCGCGGCGATTTCGGCGCACGATCACGGGCTCAGCGCCTTGGTGCTTGAACGCTCGGAGCAAGTTGGCGGGGTGACGGCGCTGTCGATGGGCGAGGTCTGGGTGGCGGGCAATACCCACGCCGCTGCGCTGGGCATCGAGGATTCAGCGGAGAGCGGCTTCCGCTACCTCAAGCGGCTGTCGATGGATTACGGCAGCGATGCCGCGATCCTCAACATGGCGGTCCACGCGCGCGAGGCGCTGCAATTCTTTGAAGCGCAGATCGGCCTCAAGATGGAGGTGATCCGCGACTGCCCGGACTATTACTACAAGGCGAGCAACGATGCGGTGGCTGAAGGGCGGATGTTGGAATGCGTTCCCTTCCCGGCGGCCACGCTGGGCGATTGGCAGGCGCGGACGCGGATTTCGCCGCAGATGCCTTTTGGCCTGACCCATGGTGACATGTGGCAGGCGGGCGGCACCGCCAATATCGCCAAGTGGGATTTCACCAAAATGGCCGAGCGGCTGACCAACGACGAGCGCTGCCTTGGTCCGGGCCTTGCTTCCTATTTCGTCAAGGGCGCGCTTGATCGCGGCATTCCGCTGCACGCCGGCGCAGATGCCGAGGAGCTGATTGGCGATGGTAACCGCGTGGTCGGCGTGCGGGTGGTCAAGGACGGCAGGGATCTGTTCGTCCGGGCGAACAAAGGCGTGGTCGTCGCGGTTTCCAGCCACGAGCGCAATCAGGATTACAACAAGACGCTTAGCCAGCAGCTTGAGCTGGGCTCGATGGTCTTTTCGCAGGTCAACGGCGCGAACTTCCGCCTCGCCGGGCCGGTCGGTGCGCGGATCGCCACGGTGCCGGACATTACCTCGCTGGGCTTTGTCGTGCCGGGTGCGGAAGACCAGGACGGCAATCCGCTGTGGTGCTCGGCGCTGCCGGTGATCGGGCAGCCGCACACGATCGTCGTCAACCGGGCGGGCAAACGCTTTGGCAACGAGGCGTTCTACCGCTCGTTCTACTACACCATCGATGCGATCGACGGCAGCGACCAGAGCCACCCCAACTTCCCCTGCTGGACGATCATCGACGCCCAGGCACGCGAGAAATACCCGTTCGGCTCGCTGATGCCGCAGTCCGAATGGCCCGAGGGTTTCGGCCATCAGGCTGATACGCTGGCGGAACTCGCGCAGAAGATCGGCGTCGATCCGGCGGCGCTGGAAGAAACCGTGGCGCGGTTCAATGCCCATGCCGAAGCGGGCGTCGATCCCGACTTTGGCCGGGGCAACCATCCGTGGTCGACATGGATGTGCGGCGACATTTATCACAAGCCCAGCCCGGTGCTCGGCGCGCTGGTCAAGGCGCCGTTCCATGCGGTCGAGATGAAGCGGATGGGCGGCACGGCGATCACCTCCACCGGCATTCTGGCGGACAATCACGGGCGGGCGCTTGATTGGCACGACCAGCCGATTGACGGACTTTACGTCGCGGGCAATTCGATGGCGCGGATGGAAACCGGCGCGGTGATGCAGAGCGGTATCTCGAACGCGCGCGGCATGACCTTTGGCTGGCTGATCGGCAAACACGCCGCCGGATGCCCGAGCGATCTGCTGGAAAAAGCCATCGAACGGATGGAGTTGTAACTGCGCCATGATCGAGACCGAACAGTCTGCGACGGTCGAAGCCGGGATCGCTGATGTCTGGGACTATGTGCAGGACATCGCCCGCTGGGCGGCGATCATGCCCGGCTATCAGGCCTGCGAGATTGTCGATGAAAACACCTCGCGCTGGACGCTGAAGGTCGGGGTTGGCGGGCTGGTGCGCACGGTAAAAGTGCTGGTTACCGTCGAGGCGTGGAACGGCCCGGGTGCGGTGCGCTTTACATACAAACTGGCGGGCGATCCGGTGCAGGGCGGTGGCACCTACACCGCGCGTGCGACTGGCCCCACGCAGACCGAAATCTCCCTGCGCGTCAACGTTTCAGGCAGCGGGCCGATGGCGCCGATGTGGGAGGCGATGGGCAAGCCCCTGCTCCCCACTTTCGCGCGCGGCTTTGCCGATCAGCTGGCGGCCGAGATCGAAAAGGCGGTTGGTCATGTTCCGGCTGCGCAGGAGCATGCTGGCCTACTGGGCTGGCTCAAGGCAATTTGGAACAGACTGTTCAAGCGGGAGAATTCACGATGAGCGAAGCCAACAAGCGGGTTGCCCTGCAATTCATGAAAGCCATGAACGAAGCCGATGCTGCCGGACAGGAAGATTGCCTGACCGAAGATGTGGTGACGCATACCCACGGCTTTGCCAAAGTATCCGGCACGCGCAATCGCGAGACGATGCTGGCGACAGTCGATGCCTTCAAGGCGATCCTGCCAGGCGGCTTCAACCCCAAATTCAACCGCGTGACTGCAGAGGGTAACACCGTGGTCGTTGAATGGGATGGTGACGCCGTGCTCAGCAATGGCGTGCCCTATCATAACCAGTATGTGTTCATCTTCACCTTTACCGGCGGCAAGATATCACGCCTCGACGAGTATTTCTGCACCGTCCACGCCGATGCGACGATCTATCCGCTGCTGCTGGAACTGAGCGAGGCGATGGCGCAGGGGAACTGATGCGCGCACTGTCAGAACGCGGCCGCTGTGTCCTATGGCGCAGGGCTTGCTGCCGGACTGACCTGCTCAACCCGGTTGCCCGCCCCGTCCTTTAGCGTGTGCGTATCAAGCAAGGCGGTGGTTTCAATGAGATCAAGCGCTGCGCGTGATGCGGCATAAGACCGGGCGTCGGCAATCCAGCTTTCGGCATCACCCGCACCGGGTAGCTTCTGCACTTCGGCAACAGCCTCCTCAATACGGCCCGCCCCAAGGCTCAGCCGTGCGCGATCAAGACGGTTAGCGGGGGCGGGGCTGGGTGTGGAATCGTGGCGGATGACAAACAGGTTGGAAAGTTCATGCTTCACCTTGTCCCATGTGCCGAGCTGCGCTGCAGGGGTAGCGGAAAGGCTGGGGGCCAGAGATTCAAGCCGCGCCACCAACTGGTCGAGCGTCACCGGCTTTCTGGCCGCAGTTATGATCGTGTTCACTGCATTTGGCTGGGCATCGGCAAAGCGCAGCCGCAACTGGTCTTCCAGCAGACCGAGCGGTGCCCCGCGATCAAGTGCGCGGCGGGCGGCGAAGGCAACCAGCAGGCCTTCCGAGCGCGCTGAATTACCTGATGCGGCTTCGGTGCGCAGGTCAATCTGGCTGAGGCGCTGTTCCATCGCGGCAATCCGCGCCTCAAGCGCATCCTGCCGCACTTCGGCGGGCTGGGCCACCTCGTCTGCGGCTGGCGCCGAAACCAAGGGAGTTGGCGCAGTAACCGATGCCTTCACCGTTCCGCCATCGACCAGCAGGCGATCCGGCGCGGCATGGTTCAGCGGCAACAATCCCGCCCAGGCAAGATAGCCGACGCCGCCAGCGCCCAGCAAGAAAGCAGCGATCACGGCGATGACAATGCCCCTGCCGCCGCCGCGTGATGGTGCGGCTGTGCTTGCGCGGTTAAAGAATTCGTCGGCCATTGTTGCTCTCAGCCCCTCGTCTCGCTGCTGCTTTGGCATAATTGCCGGGTGAGTGCCAGCAGGGCAGCATCGGTAGCCGTTTCGGCGGTGGCAATGCTCGCCCAGCCAGTCCCCGCCGCTTTGGCAATCCGGGGGGCAAGCGCGGCGATGGCTATTACTCGGCGAGCAATGCCCAGCCTGTCGCACCCACCAGCAAAGTGCGTGGCCGCTTCGCCCGAGTGAAGCAGAACGACTGTGTTTTGCCGCAGCAGGTCAACAAGAGCGGAGGGCATTGGCAGAGCCTCGCTGGCATAGACCACGCGTTCGATCATGGGGACGCCCGCTGGCGGGGTGAGCGGCACGCGCTGTTCGCCTGCCAGCCTGAGCAGCCGGGTTCCGGCGGCGATTTTGTCGAGCAGGTTCTGCAGCCCGCCGCTGCCTGTTTCGGCAACAGTGAACCCGGCCTCGCGCGCCGCTTCAGCCGTCGCCGCGCCAACGGCGTAGACGGGCAGGCCGTGCAGCTCTTCCAGCGCCGCTCCGCCCAGCCGCAAGGCATTGGCGCTGCCGATCAACAGGGCGTCGACATCTGTGGCGGCGGGCGGCGACCAGTCACGCGGCAGGACTGCGAACAAGGGAAAGCCATGCGCTTCTAGCCCTGTCGCCCGCGCAGCTGCCACAGTCGCAGCGCAGCCGGGCTCTGGCCGAATGACGATTGCCCGAATCATGACCCGGTGAAAAGCGCCAGGATTTCGGGAGCGGCGCGCGCCAGCAGAGCAGCAGCGAGGCTTTCGGGGCCAGACCTATCACCAGCGGCAAAGCGCGCCTCGCCATCGCAGCGCTTGGCTCCATCGGTGCTGAACAGCGCGGCGCGCATGTGCAGGTTGTCTCCCTCGGCCAACGTCAGCACTCCAATAGCGCTGTGGCAGTTGCCTCCCAAAGCGGCGAGCAATGCGCGCTCGGCCCGCAGGGCGTGATGGCTGGGGGCGTCGTCGATGGATGAGAGATAGGCTAGAGTTGCGGCGTCATCGACGCGAGCCTCGATCGCAATCGCGCCCTGTCCGGGGGCGGGGAGCCATTCTTCGGCGGCCAATGGTGTTCCAGCGGCGGACTGACCCAACCGGTTGAGCCCAGCCAGCGCGAGCAGAGTCGCGTCCGCCTCGCCAGCGGCCAGCTTTGCCAGCCGGGTCGCGACGTTTCCGCGGATCGGCACGACCATGCAATCGGGCCGGGCGTGGAGCACCTGAGCGGCACGGCGAGGCGCACTAGTGCCGATGCGCGCGCCTGCAGGCAGGCTTGCCAGCGATGCTGCACCCACCAGCACATCGCGCACATCCTCACGCGGAAGCACGGCGGCGAATGCTATGCCTGAAGGGCGGATTGTCTCTACATCCTTGGCCGAATGGACCGCGAAATCGATCTCGCCCTCCAGCAGCCAGGCATCAAGTTCCTTGGTCCAAAGCGCCTTGCCGCCAATCTCTGCCAGCGGACGGTCCTGAACTTTGTCGCCGCTAGCGGTAACCGGCACGATCTCTACAGCATCGAGCGGCCAGCCCTGCGCCGCACAGAGCCGCGCCCGCGCCTCCTCGGCCTGAGCCATGGCGAGCGGAGAGCGGCGGGTGCCGAGTCGGAGCGGCTTTTTGGGCCGAGATTGGGGAACAGTAGTCATGCGCGGCTTGTGCTAGTGCGCAATCTCATTAAGGAAAAGGGCGGATGCGCGTAGTCCTAGGAATTGAATCGTCGTGCGACGAGACGGCAGCCGCCTTGGTGCGCGAAGACCGCGTGGTCTTGGCCCAGCGGATCGCCTCGCAGGACGATGCCCATCGCCCCTATGGCGGCGTGGTTCCAGAGATCGCCGCCCGCGCCCATGCCGAGCGGTTGGCCCCCCTGATTGCAGCGACTTTGGCCGATGCCGGGATGGAACTCAGCCAAGTCGATGCCGTTGCCGCCACAGCCGGGCCGGGCCTGATTGGCGGGGTTATGGTTGGGCTAGTCACGGCAAAGGCGCTGGCTATGGCTTCAGACAAGCCGCTGATTGCTATCAATCATCTCGAAGGCCACGCGCTCAGTCCGCGTCTGGCCGATGCTTCATTGCAGTTCCCCTATCTGCTACTGCTGGTCTCGGGCGGGCATTGTCAGTTGCTCGTGGTGCAGGGGGTCGGCTCCTATCGCCGCCTTGGCACGACGATCGACGATGCGCTGGGTGAGGCCTTTGACAAGACCGCGAAGATTCTCGGCCTTGGTTTCCCCGGTGGCCCCGCGGTTGAGCGGCTGGCGGCTACTGGCGATGCCCAAAAGGTCCGCTTGCCCCGCCCGCTGCTGGGCAGTGAGGAGCCGCACTTCTCGTTCGCTGGCCTTAAAAGCGCGGTCTTGCGCGCCAAGGAATCGGGCTTGCATCAAGATGCCGATATTGCCGCATCGTTCCAGCAGGCCGCAGTGGACTGCGTGATTGATCGCAGCCGCAAAGCCATTGTGGCGGCAGGCGAAATCACTGCCCTAGTTGTCGCCGGCGGTGTCGCAGCGAACAGCGCAATTCGCAGCGCGCTGCAAGGTCTGGCGACTGCGCACGGCCTGGCCTTCGTTGCGCCGCCGCTGGCGCTGTGCACCGATAATGCCGCAATGATCGGCTGGGCCGGAATCGAGCGACTGGGCCAGAGTGACAGCCTCGATTTCGCCGCGCGGCCGCGCTGGCCGCTTGATCCTGAGGCTGCACCAGTGCGCGGTGCGGGGGTGAAGGCATGAGGACTGTCGGCGTTATCGGAGCGGGGGCCTGGGGTACGGCGCTGGCGCAGGTTCTCGCCAGCGATGGCACGCAGGTGCTGATCTGGGCGCGCGAAGCTGATCTGGTGCGCGAGATCAACGATCATCACGCCAACAGCCTGTTCTTGCCAAGCGCCAAATTGGCACCTACAATTCGCGCGACGAACCACATTGGCGATCTGGGGATACTCCCGACCATTCTCGCCGTCGCGCCCGCCCAGCATCTCGCCTCGGTTCTGGCGCAGCTGCCCAACCGCCCGCGTGATTTGGTGCTCTGCGCCAAAGGGATCGAGGCGGGCACTGGGCGCCTTATGGCCGATGTTGCCAAGGAGGCCGCACGCGCTGCCAGCATCGCCGTGCTTTCCGGGCCGACCTTTGCCCACGAGGTTGCCGCTGGGCTGCCGACCGCGGTCACACTCGCCTGTTCGGACGGTGATGCACAGTGGCAGCGGCTCTCTCCTGTGATCGCGCGCGCATCGCTTCGCCCTTATTATTCGGACGATGTCATCGGCGCAGAGATTGGTGGCGCGGTGAAAAACGTGCTCGCCATTGCCTGCGGTGTGGTTGAGGGGCTGGGGCTGGGGCAAAATGCTCGCGCCGCGCTGATCGCCCGCGGCTATGCCGAGATGCTGCGCTTTGGCCTGTCACGAGGGGCCAAGGCCGAAACGCTCGCCGGTCTGTGCGGCATGGGCGATCTGGTCCTGACCTGCACCTCTACATCCAGCCGGAACTTTTCGCTCGGCAAGGCACTCGGTGAGGGTATGAGCGCGCAAGAAGCCTTGGCGGGCAAGAACTCGGTGGCTGAAGGTGCGCACACTGCGCCGGTGCTCGCCGAGATTGCCCGCAATGAGCGGATCGATATGCCGATCGTTCTCGCGATTGCCGGATTGCTGGCCGGAGTCATGACCGCGCGGGATGTGGTCGCGCTCCTGCTTGCCCGTCCGCTCAAAGCAGAAGGAAACGCCCCAGCGTGACCGAGAGCAACCAGCAGCAGGATATTGCCGCGCTGGCCAAGGGCGGACGTACCAACTTTTTGGGGTTCATCTTGCGCCTGATCGCGCGCGTGCCGTTCCTGTTTATCGCCGGGCGGCTCTATGGCGCGGCAGCGCTGGGGCGGTTCGCTTCGGCGCTGGTGGTGGTGGAACTGGCGGCGCAGCTGTGCACGCTTGGCCAAAAGCGCGGCCTCGCCCAGCGGCTTTCCGAAGATCCTGAGCACCCCGCCAATGCCGTGGCCGATGCCATGCTGCTCAGCGGCGTACTCGCCGTGGTGGTCAGCCTGCTGCTCTACGCCTTTCCGATAGCAATTTTTCCGCTGGCCGACGAAACCTTTTCCGACCGGCTGGTGGTGCTTTCGATCCTGCCATCGGCGCTCACCGAAATCGCCCTTGCCGCGCTCGCCTATCGCTATGACATCGGCGCAACGGTGCGGGCCCGCTCATTGGTGGAGCCATGGACGCTGTCAATCATGGCCGGGGCGCTGTATTTTGTGAACAAGGCTGACGGGCTGCTGCTGGCCTTCAATCTTTCGATCCTTACCGCCTTTCTCACTGCCATCTGGCCCTTGGTGAAGAACTATGGCGGCCCGCAGCACTGGCGGCCTGATCCGTTCCATATCGGGCGCATTGCCATAGCCAACCTGCCGCTGGCCGCTGCCGACGCAATCGAGTGGGGCACGCGCCGGTTCGATCTGTTCATCCTGCGCTTTTTCGCGGGCGAGGCGGCAGTGGGCGTCTATTATGTCGCGCAGCAATTCGCCTCGCTGCCGCAGAAGTTCAAGACCAGTTTCGAGCCGGTGCTCGGCCCGGTGATCACCCGAAACCTCCGTACGCGGAACTATACGGCGATTGCCAAGCAGGTCTGTCAGGTGGGTTTTTGGATTACCGCCATGCAGTTCGGCATTGCGCTGGCGATGGGCATCGGCGGCACGGGTCTGCTCGGGCTGGTGGGACCAAGCTTCGTTGGCGGCATCGGCGCGCTGTGGTTTCTCTTCGCTGCCGAAGTGCTGGCCGCCACCGCCGTTGTGAGCGAAGCGGTGCTGATTTATGTCGCGCGGATGGCCAACCTGTTCGTTTCGCTGGCGACGTTGGCAGTGCAGGCTGTGGCGACAGTGCTGCTGATCAAGCTGGCGAGGCAACTGGATTTGGGAGACACGGGCAGTGCGGCGGCCGCTGGTGCCGGGCTGATGGTCGCGCTGGGTTTGTCCTCACTTGTCAAATCGCAGGTGCTTGCACGGATCCTGAAGCAGTCGATCAACAACTGGCGCTGGGCCTTACTGTGGGCTGCCGTTCCGGCTATTGCCGTGGGGCGTGCCGGTATGCACTTCCTGCCTGAATGGGCGGCGCTGCTGCTTGCCATGCCTGCGTCGCTGGCGGTTTATGGCTGGGTGATCTGGCATTTAGGCTTTGGCCCGGAAGATCGTATGCTGTTCCGCAAGAACGCTGTCTCGGATGTGGACGGTGCAGATCCAGGCGAAGGAGAGCGAAATGCTCCAACGATTTGAAGCTGATCCATTACTTTACGGCGCTCTGGCCGTGCTGCTGGTGTTTCTGGTCCTGCTTGTGCTGCGCCGGATGCGTAAGCCCGCGAAGCGCTCCCATCGGCCCGACGTTCTTGATGAAGGAGTGGGGCCGGCTCAGCGCAATCAGGCGCTGATCGATGCTGCTCCGGCAGCGCAGGTGCCGACATTTGTCGCCCCGCCAGCCAGCGAAATCCTCGGCGGGATGGGTGAGGCGATTGCGGCTGCCGTGCGTGAGGAAGTCGCGGCGGCAGTGCCTGTGGCTGCGGGCGATGACCTTTTGCGGATCAAGGGGCTCGGGCCAAAGCTCAAGGCGCTGCTTGCTGACCTTGGCGTCACCAGCTTTGCCCAGATAGCGGCATGGAGTGCCGACGATCTCGCCAAGATCGATGCCCAGCTTGGTACCTTCGCCGGACGGCCGGTGCGCGATAACTGGATCGAGCAGGCCAAGATGCTGGCTGCGGGAGATGTCGCGGGCTTCGCCGACCGCTTCGGCAAGGTTTAGGGCTTGGGCTCGGGTTTCGGCTTCACATCGCTCGCCCGGCAACTGTCGAGCAAGGCACCAGCGCCAGAATAGGGCGGCATTTTCAACGCGCCACCACCGGGCAAGGTGGCGGTCATGTCCGCGCCGCCCTTGATCGCTCCGGCCGTTTCGAGCCGTGCGGTCATCGTGCCCTGCCATTCGCCCGGATCGCCCGCCTTCACCACATCGAGAGGCACCCGCGCGACATGGCGGTTGCCTTCTATCGCCAGCAAGGCCTTGGCCCCCGCCTCGGCGCGGGTGCGGCGGGTATAGCGGATCAGTGCCGTGCCATCGGCAGCATGGGTGCAGGCCACCTCCAGCAGCGCGGGATGGCCGGGCAGGCCAAAGGCCACGCCGCCGTTCGCCAGATTGGACCAGACCGCGCCTTCCGGCTGGAGCGGCGGCGCCTCAAGCGGTGCGGGCTCAGTGGGAAGGGCTATCCGGATCGCATTATCAGGCACTCGCTGCTGATCGCTCGAAGGTGAGCAGGCGGCGAGGGTAAGGAGGGTTAGGGCGAAAAGGCGGCGATGCATTCCCCGGCATTGCTTGGCAGATCGGCGCGGCGCAAGATGGCCCATGCCGGTTATCCCTAAAAGATCGGCGCAGAAGCGATGAACTGCCTGAAACGGTCGATATCAAGCTGGCCATTGGCAATGATCGAACGGCGCGACAGGATTACCGGCCGCCGCCCCACTTGCGCTTACTCTCTCTGCCAAAACGCCCCTTGCGCGTTCCCGGTTTTCCCTCGTTGCTTCGCCCGATAATTGGCGCCTTGTGCTCTGAATCGGGTAGGCCGAGTTCGGTCGCTTCCAGCCGCCGGATTTCGTCGCGCAGGCGGCCTGCTTCTTCGAATTCCAGATCGGCCGCGGCGGCGCGCATTCGTTTTTCGAGGTCTTCTATGTAACCGCGCAGGTTGTGGCCCACCAAGTTATTGGCTCGGTTGTTGACGCCGTCATCTTCGATCTCCACCAGCACGCCATCGCGGCTGGCGGTGTCGGCGACGATGTTGTGGATGTCGCGCTTGATGCTTTCGGGCGTGATGCCGTGTTCGATGTTATAGGCGTGCTGCTTTTCGCGGCGGCGGTCGGTTTCCGCCATGGCGCGTTCCATCGATCCGGTGATCCGGTCGGCGTAGAGGATGACCCGGCCATCAACATTGCGCGCGGCGCGGCCGATGGTCTGGATCAATGAGGTTTCGCTGCGCAGGAAGCCTTCTTTGTCGGCATCGAGGATCGCCACCAGCCCGCATTCGGGAATGTCGAGCCCTTCGCGCAGCAGGTTGATGCCGACCAGCACGTCATAGACCCCCAGCCGCAAGTCGCGGATCAGTTCGATGCGTTCCAGCGTCTCGACATCGCTGTGCATGTAGCGCACCCGAAGCCCTGCCTCGTGC
>CANGBE010000014.1 GCA_947451875.1 Sphingomonadaceae bacterium
AAAGTTCCGATAGCCTTCCGGACAACAGCAATGGCGCGTGAGCAGAGGATAGCCGGGATGACAGCACAAGAGCCGAACAGTCTGGTGGCCGGGCAGTCGATCAAGATCATCGACGCCGATACGCACCTCACCGAACCGCATGACATGTGGGTGAAGCGCGCACCCGCCGCGCTGCGTGACCGGGTGCCGCAGGTCAAAATGCTGAACGGCCAGCGCTGCTGGGTGATCGATGGCGACAAGTCGATCGGCACCGGCGCGCATCCGAATTCTTCGGTCCTAAAGCAAGGCGGCAAGGTTCGCGATCTCGACCAATTCCTCAAGCTGCAGTTCGAGGACGTCCACGCCGGTTCTTCCGATGTGAAAGAGCGGCTGAAGGTGATGGACGAGGCCGGGATCTATGCCCAGATCGTCTATCCCAACATCCTCGGCTTCGGCGGCCAGGCCTCGGCCCGCGTTGACCCCGAACTGCGCCTTGCCTGCGTGCAGATCTACAATGATGCCATGGCCGAAATTCAGGAAGAGAGCGGCCAGCGGCTGTTCCCGATGGCGCTGCTGCCGTGGTGGGATGTAAAACAGGCGGTGATTGAGACCGAGCGCTGCATTGCCATGGGCCTGAAGGGCATCAACATCAATTCAGACCCGCACACCTCCAAGGACGAAGACGGGAACCTGATCCCCGATCTCGGCACCGAGCACTGGTATCCGCTGTGGGAAGTCTGCGAGGACAAGAAGCTGCCGGTCAACTTCCACATCGGCGCCAGCGAAACCGCGATCGACTGGATGGGCAAGCAGGGCTGGCCCTCGCTCACCCGCGATCTGCGCTCGGGCATTTCGGGCGCGATGATCTTTTTCAACAACGGCGCGGTGGTATCGAACCTGATCTATTCGGGCATCCTTGATCGCTTCAAGGGGCTGAAATTCGTCAGCGTGGAAAGCGGCATCGGCTGGGTGCCGTTCCTGATGGAAGCGCTCGATTACCAGCTCGCCGAGATTGCCGAGACCAAGCATTTCGAGAAGAAGCCATCGGAATACTTCCGCAGCAATTTCTATGGTTGCTTCTGGTTCGAGCAGGGCAAGAACATGGCTGATATGGTCCGCAAGGTTGGTGTCGACAACTGCCTGTTCGAAACCGACTTCCCGCACCCGACCTCGCTTTATCCGATCGACAATCTGGAATCGCGGATTTCAGACCTGACCCATGAGGAACGGGTAAAGGTGCTGAGCACCAATGCGGCGAAGTTGTATGGGATTGCGGTTTAGGGGGGGCTAGGAGCTACTTCGCCCTAAAATAATCCCGTCATCCTGAACTTGTTTCAGGATCCATTTCGCAGCACAGACCGACGCTTGGTTTTGCAGAAAGGCCTCACGGTTTGCTGCTCTCCGGCAAGAACTGGGCTATCGGCCCGATGGATCCTGAAACGAGTTCAGGATGACGGGTTAAGAGAGGTCAGGTGGTCTGCACAACCGACAGAAACGCCTCACCCCAGGCTTGCAGCTTGCGGTCGCCCACGCCGGAGATCTCGCCCATTTCCTCCATCGAGGCGGGGCGGCGCTGGGCCATTTCGCGCAAGGTGGCATCGTGGAACACGACATAGGGCGGCACCCCGGCCTGAGCGGCAAGATCGCGGCGCAGCGCGCGCAGGGCTTCGAACAGCGGATCGTTCACCGGGTTGGCGCCACTGTCTGATCCCCCGCGCTTGCGGCGGCCCTGCTTGGCGGGCGGGATCACGACATTCAGGCTGATGTCGCCTTTCAGGATAGCCCGCGCATCTCCCGCCAGCATCAGCCCGCCGTGTTCATTGGCGATCAGGCTGCCGCGGGCTTGCAGTGCCCGTGCCACCGGACGGATTAGCCGCACCTCGTCCTCGTTGGCGATGCCGAAGACCGAAAGCTGGTCATGCCCGCGCTGCAGGATGCGCTCGTCGCTGTTGCCGGTCAGCACTTTTTCCAGATGGCCGATGCCGAAGGATTGCCCGGTGCGGAAGGCGGCGGAGAGCAGCTTTTGCGCGATCACGCTGGCATCGGCGACGCCGGGGGCATCAAGGCAGTTGTCGCAGTTGCCGCAAGCGGCGGGCGGGTCTTCGCCGAAGTGGCGAAGCAGCACGGCGCGGCGGCACTCAGCCGTTTCGACCAGCACGGCCAGCGCATTGAGCCTTGCTACCTCGCCAACTTTGCGCGCCTCGTCCACTTCCTCAAGCCGCGAGCGGGCGAGGGCAAAGTCCGCCGCCGCCCAGAACATCACCGCTGTGGCATCGTCACCATCGCGGCCTGCGCGGCCGGTTTCCTGATAGTAGGACTCGATTGATTTCGGCACCCCGGCATGGGCGACGAAGCGCACGTCGGGCTTGTCGATCCCCATGCCGAAAGCGACCGTCGCGACGATCACCATGTCCTCGCTGGCCACGAAAGCAGCCTGATTGCCGGCGCGGACCTCTGGCGAAAGGCCTGCGTGATAGGGCAGCACCCGCCGTCCGGTGGCCTCGGCAAGCCGCTCTGCCAGATCCTCCACCTTCTTGCGCGTTGGCGCATAGATGATGCCGGGGCCGGACTGTGCCCTCAGCAGATCGCGCAGCTGGTTGAACCCGCTCTGCCGGTGCTGGATGACATAGCGGATGTTCGGCCGGTCAAACCCGGCAACGATCATCGCGTCGGGCTCCATGCCCAGCTGAGTCAGGATATCGGCGCGGGTGCGGGCGTCTGCCGTCGCGGTGAGCGCGAGGCGCGGGGCCGAGGGGAAGGCGTCCATCAGCGGACGCAGCAGGCGGTAATCGGGGCGGAAATCGTGGCCCCATTCGGAAACGCAATGCGCCTCGTCTATGGCGAAGAGGCTGACCTTGCCTTGCCCCAGCAACTCGCGGAAATGCGGTTGGCTGGCGCGTTCGGGGGCGACGTAGAGCAGATCGAGCTCGCCAGCGCGGAAGCGGCGGGCGGTTTCTTCGCGATCAAGATCGGCGCTGGTCAGGCTGGCAGCACGCACGCCATTGGCCTCGGCCGAGCGCAGCTGATCGTGCATCAGGGCAATCAGCGGCGAGACGACCACGCAGGTTCCGCTCATCAGCACGGCGGGCAGCTGAAAGGTCAGCGATTTGCCCGCGCCGGTCGGCATCACCGCCAGCAGCGATTCCCCCGCCAGCACGCGCCGCACCACCTGCTCCTGCACCCCGCGGAATGCGGAGAAGCCGAAAGTCGAATGGAGCGCAGGGAGAAGATCGGCGGTATCGAGCACAGGGGGGCTATGGCAGATTACATAAGGGATGCGAAACCGGCGAGGGCAGAGTTGCCACCGGATTCGATGCGGTTCAGCGCGAAATTCGCTCGACCAGCGCCTCTTCCTCGGCGGTGAACTGGCTGCGTTTGGCCTTTGATCCCGGCGGCACGGCGCTGGTGAAGAAGGCCAGCCCCTTGCCGGTTGCGGGATCGATCCACAGCCCGGCCTTCAAACCATAGGCATCGCCCGAGTGGCCGATCCGCAATTTGCCATCGCCAAACAGCGCGTCGTGGCAAGGCCTGCCGCCGGAACCGATGCGGTGGAGCGCTAGGCCATAGGCGCAGAAGAAGCCGTTAGCCTGGCCATCCTCGCCCGCGCCGTTGCTGCCGGTGAAGGTCCAGTTGGCGCGGGTCATGGCGCTAAAGCTGCGGCGTGAGATCAGGCCTTGGCCGTGATTGGCTAACACCTGCCCGATCCGCGCGAGGCCTTTCATCGAAATCCTCAGCCCCCCTTGTGGCGAGAACAGCGCGCCGTTGCTGCCGGGGACATAGGCGGAAAGGTCGCAAGGCCCGCCCTCGGGTGTGACGACAGGGCAGGGGGCGGCGCCCTTCAGATCGTCCTTCGCCACTTCGCCACTGGCGCGGTAGAGCACCACGGCGCGGTTTACGGCGGCGGGTGAACAGCCGGACCAGTTGAAGCAGGCATCGAGCCTTAACCTCTTCAGCACGAGGCGGCTCATCAGCCGGTCAAACCGCTCACCGCTCACCGCCTCCATCACGCTGGCGACCACCGGGAAGTTGAGGTTGGTATAGTGGAACCAGTCCGATCCCGGCGCATGGGTAGTGTCCCAAACACGCGGATCGCCGAGCTGCTGGCGCAGGGTGGTGCCGAGCGGGATGATGTAAAGATCAGGCCCGTCGATCAGGCTCGATCGGTGTGACAGCAGCAGTCGCAGGGTGATCGGTGCATTGGGGAAGGCGGGGTTACGCAGCGTCCAGCCGAGATAGTCCGAGACATCGCGATCTAGGCTGAGCTGCCCCCGGTCAACCATCCGCATCAGGGC
Source organism: Sphingomonadaceae bacterium (assembly GCA_947451875.1). Lineage (GTDB taxonomy): Bacteria > Pseudomonadota > Alphaproteobacteria > Sphingomonadales > Sphingomonadaceae > Novosphingobium. Next base: position 4,272 of record CANGBE010000014.1, read on the forward strand.
GAGCGTGGTCACCAGCTTGGAAATCGAGGCGATGCGCACCGGATCGTCAGCGCTCACCGCGCGGCCGGTTGCCCGGTCGGCCATGCCCTCGGCGAGCAGCGGGCGGATGTGGTGTTGGTCAAAGGCCACCGCGACCGCCGCCGGGGGCTCTGCTTGGAGCGGCATGGAAGTCAGGACGGCGAGCAGGGCGAGGATCAGGCGCATGGGGGGATGATAGCCTGCATCAACATCAAACAACACCGTCATCCTGAACTTGTTTCAGGATCCATCAGGCCGCAAGCGCAGTGCTTGCCGCAGAACCGCAAACCGAGAGGCCATTCTGTCAAACAGTGCTCCGGGTTGTGCTGAGAAATGGATCCTGAAACAAGTTCAGGATGACGTGGATTGGAGGTGAAAATTGAGTGCGCCGTCGCCATTCCACAAACCTGCAATCTGCTCTAAACCAGCCCCATGACCAAACCAGCCAATCTCGAAGAGGCCGTAGACCGTGTCCGCGAACTAGGCGCCGAAGTTGAATCGTCGGGTGAAGCGAAAACTGGCGGCGAGGCGTTGGAGCGCAGCCGGGCGCTGCTGCACGAATGGGTGGATACGGTCGCGGGCGTGGTGATCAACGCCGGGCTTGGCCGGGTGAGCTTGATCCATGCCAATGGCAAGGAATCGAGCGTCGCTTCGAGCGAGTTGCCCTTCCTGCTGTCGCAACCAGCGAAGTTTGAGCGCTAAAGCCGCTCGGCCTCGGCCACGGCATCGCTTGCCCGCAGCGCCGAAACGATCCGCGCCAGATGGGCGAGATCGTTGACCTCAAGATCCACCTCATAGGTGCCGAACAGCTCATCGCGGCCAGTCATTTGCAGGTGGACGATGTTGGCGCGGTTGCCGGCGAAGATGCCGGTGACTTCGGCCACGGTGCCGGGCCGGTTGTGCAGCACGGTGCGGATGCGGCCGACGGCGCCGGTGGTGCGCTCGCCCCATGAAAGGTCGAGCCAGTCGGCGTCGACGCCATCGGCAAGTGTCAGGCAATCGATGGTATGCACTTCCACGCCCTCGCCCTTGCGGCGCAGACCGACGATGCGGTCACCCGGCACTGGATGGCAGCATTCGCCCAGCTGGAAACCCACACCCGGGGTCAATCCCATGATCGAAATGGCGCGTTCCTGCTTGGGCCATTCCTCCGCCTTGCTCATGCCCTTGGTGCTGCCGGGAACCAGTGCTTCCAGTACGGCGCGATCATCGATCTTGGCCGTGCCGATGCGGACCATCAGGTCTTCCTCGTCTTCCAGACCTAGTCGCTTGACCGCTTCCTTGATCGCCTTTTTGCCGATCTTGGCGGGCAAGCGGTTGGTGATTTCCTCGAACAGTTTCTGGCCGATGGAGGCGACTTCCTCGCGCTCTTTGGCGCGGACGGCGCGGCGGATGGCGGCGCGTGCCTTGCCGGTGACGACGAAAGACAGCCAGGCGAGTTGCGGGCTGGCCTTGCGGCTCTTGATGATTTCCACCACGTCGCCGTTGTTCAAGGGCGTGCGCAGCGGCATATGGCGGCTGTTGATCTTGGCCCCGACGGCCATTGATCCCAGATCGGTATGAACATCATAGGCGAAGTCGATCGGCGTCGATCCCTTGGGCAGCTGGTGCAGCGCGCCCTTGGGGCTGAAGGCGAAGATGCGGTCCTGATAGATCGCCATGCGCGTGTGTTCGAGCAGCTCGTCGGCATCGTGGCTGGCATCGACGATTTCGATCAGATCGCGCAGCCAGCCGACTTGCCCGTCGGGCTGAACCCCGCCCTGCTTATAGGCCCAGTGCGCGGCAAGACCGAATTCGTTGAGCCGGTGCATATCCTTTGTGCGGATCTGCACTTCCATCCGCATGGCGTTTTCATAGACCAGTGATGTGTGAAGGGATCGGTAGCCATTGCCCTTGGGCGTGGAAATATAATCCTTAAACCGGCCGGGAATCATCTGCCACGTCTGCTGCAGCACCCCCAGCGCGCGGTAACAATCATCGGGCGTTTCAGTCAGCACGCGGAAGGCCATGATATCGGTGATCTGCTCAAACGACACGTGCCGTTCGGCCATCTTTTTCCAGATCGAAAACGGATGCTTTTCGCGGCCTGAAACCTCCACCCGAATACCGGCCTCGGCCAGCGCCTGCTTGATGGCCAGCGCAATGGCATCAACCTGCCCGCCACCGGTTGAACGGATCTGGGCCAGCCGCCCGGTGATCAGGCCATAGGCATCGGGCTCCAGCTGTTCGAAGGCGAGCAGCTGCATCTCGCGCATATATTCGTACATGCCCACCCGCTCGGCCAGCGGGGCATAGATATCCATGGTTTCGTGGGCAATGCGGCGGCGCTTGTCCTCGCTCTTGATGAAGTGCAGCGTGCGCATGTTGTGCAGCCGGTCGGCCAGTTTGACCAGCAGAACGCGGATGTCCTCGCTCATCGCCAGCAGGAACTTGCGCAGGTTCTCTGCCGCCCGCTCGTTGTCGCTCATCGCCTCGATCTTCGAGAGCTTGGTCACCCCATCGACCAGCCGGGCAACGTCCGGCCCGAACAGCTTTTCCACCTCTTCGATGGTGGCGAGGGTATCTTCCACCGTATCGTGGAGCAGGGCTGTGATGATGGTTTCCTGATCGAGCTTGAGCTCGGTCATCAGGCCGGCCACTTCGATCGGATGGCTGAAATAGGGATCGCCGCTCGCCCGCTTCTGACTGCCGTGCTTCTGCACCGTGTAAACATAGGCGCGGTTGAGCAACGCCTCGTTGGCATCGGGATCATACGCTAAAACGCGTTCAACAAGTTCGTACTGTCGCAGCATTGCCGACTAGATGGGGGAACAGTGGCTCTGCGGGCAAGCTCTTTTCCGAGAAATTAGCTCCACACCGCCTCGGGCGGCAGGCTCATCAGGATCGCGTCGATGTTGCCGCCTGTCTTCAGGCCGAACAGCGTGCCGCGATCGTAGACGAGGTTGAACTCGGCATAGCGGCCGCGCCATTCAAGCTGTTGCAGCTTTTCGGCGGGTGAGTGATCCATGCCCATCCGCTTGCGCACGATAGCGGGAAACGAGGCGAGGAAGGCCCGACCGACGTCTTGGGTAAAAGCGAAGTTGGCCTCCCACTGCGCCTCGTCAGCACATTCAAGGTGATCGTAGAAGATCCCGCCCACACCGCGATGGCACTTGCGGTGGGGGATGTAGAAGTATTCGTCGGCCCATGCCTTGAAGCGGTCGTAATAGTCCGCGCCGTGGGCATCACAGGCGGCCTGATAGGCGGCGTGGAACTGCGCGGTGTCCTCATCATAGGGGATCGGCGGATTGAGATCGCCACCACCGCCGAACCAGGCCTTGGTGGTAGTGAGGAAGCGGGTGTTCATATGGACCGCGGGCACGTGCGGGTTGGTCATATGGGCGACGAGGCTGATGCCGGTGGCCGAGAAGGCGTTGTTCTCTGCCGATGCGCCGTTGATTGTTCCGGCAAAGTCCTTTGCCAGCCCGCCGCGCACGGTGGAGATGTTAACGCCAACTTTTTCGAACACCTTGCCCTTCATCAGGCCCTGCGTGCCGCCGCCCGTGTCGCCGCCATCGCCTTCAACTGCTTCACGCTTCCAAGGTGTGTACTGGAAGCTGGCGTCAGAGCCGGCTTCGCGCTCGATGGCTTCGAACTCGGCGCAGATGGCATCACGCAATTCCTGAAACCATGCAGAGGCGCGGGCGGTGTAGGGGGTCCAGTCGGTCATAGCACGCGCTTGCCAAATCGTGCGGGGCGCGTAAAGCAAAAGCCATGGTTCCCTTTTCGTTCGCCCCATCTTTTGAGTTCAATGGGCAGGAATGGCACATGCTGCGCTCGGGCGCGCTGTTCTGGCCGCGCGAGAATGCGTTGCTGGTGGCCGATCTGCACCTTGAGAAGGGCAGCTTCTTTGCCCGCTTCGGCCAGATGCTCCCGCCCTATGACAGCCGCGAGACCTTGGAGCGGGTGGCGCTGGCTCTGCGCGAAACGGGCGCGCGGCGGGTGTTTTGCCTTGGCGATTCGTTCCACGATGCGGGCGGGGCTCAGCGGCTGGAGCCGCACGCCGCAGGTATGCTCGCCGCGCTCACCCGGGCGACTGACTGGGTGTGGATCACCGGCAACCACGATGAAGGCGCTCAGCCTGCCGAGGGCGGTGCGATGGTCCGGGAACTGAACATCGGCGGGATAGCCTTGCGCCATCAGGCCCATGCTGGTGAGGCGGGGTTGGAGCTTTCTGGCCACTTCCACCCCAAGCTGCGCCTGACCGTCCGTGGTCGCCACATCGTCCGCCCTTGCGCCGTGGCGAGCGATAACCGGCTGGTGCTGCCCGCTTTCGGCGCCTTCACCGGCGGCATGGACGCGGCCGATCCGGCGATCCTGGCGGCCCTGCAACCCGCCCGCGCGATCCGGGCACTGGTCCCCACGCGCGAGCGGTTGGTGCAGGTGCCGCTGTGGGCGGCTTAGGCCCTCACCAGATCTTCGCGCGCTTCTCCGGCGGGATATACATCTTGTCGCCCGGCTTCACGCCGAACGCCTGATACCACGCTTCGATATTGGGCAGCGGGCCGAGCACGCGGAAGCGGCCGGGGCTGTGCGGATCGGTGGTGATCGCGCTGCGCTCGGCGTCAACCCGGGTCTTTTCGCGCCAGATCTGCGCATAGGCGAGGAAGAAGCGCTGGTCGCCGGTCAGCCCGTCGATCACCGGGGCCGGCTTGCCGCCCAGTGACTTGTGATAGGCATCAAGCGCAACCTGAATGCCCGCGAAATCGGCGATGTTTTCGCCCATGGTCAGATCAGGGTTCACGAACAGGCCTGGCGCAGCTTCGAACTTCGCATATTCCGCGCCAAATACTTTGGCCTCGGCGAGGAAGCGATCGTTGTCTTCCTTGGTCCACCAGTCACGCACCTTGCCGGTTTCGTCGATCTTGCGGCCCTGATCGTCAAAACCGTGGCTGATCTCGTGGCCTATGACTGCTCCGATAGAGCCATAGTTCACTGCGTCGTCCGCGCCCATGGCAAAGAACGGCGCCTGCAGGATGCCGGCGGGGAACACGATCTTGTTTTCCAGCCCGCCGTTATAAGCGTTGATCGTCTGCGGGTTCATCGCCCACTTCATGCGGTCGACCGGCTTGCCCAGATCATCCATGTTGTAGGCGGTGTTGAACTTGCTGGCGCGCTGGACGTTGCCGTAAAGGTCAGCCGCATCGATCTTCAGGCCTGAATAGTCGCGGAACTTGTCGGGATAGCCAACCATCACGTCCATCCGGCTCAGCTTCACAATGGCTGCCGCCTTGGTCGCCGGGCCCATCCATTCATTGCCATTGATCCGGTCGGTCATCGCCAGCTTCAGATTGCCAACCAGCGCTTCCATCTTGGCTTTGGCGGCGGGCGGGAAGTAGGCCTTCACATAGTCCTGCCCAAGCAGCTCTCCCATTGAACTGTCAGTCATGGCTACCCCGCGCTTCCATCGCGGCAGGATCGTGGCAACCCCGTTTACGGTCTTGCGATAGAGGAACCGGCTGTCGATCATCGCCTTGTTAAGCCAGGGGGCCGCGCCATCGGCGATGTGAAACATCTGCCAGGCTTTCAGTGTCGAGAGCGGCGTCTTGGCATAGATCGCGGCAATATCGCGAACGGCACTTTTTTCTGAGACGATCATGCGCTTCTGGTCAGGCACATGCGCACCCTGCCAGAATTCCGCCCAGTCGATGCCGGGGGCATAGGCCGCGAGTTCGGCAGTGGACATCGGGTTATTGATCTTGTCGACATCGCGGCGATCGGCGGCAGGCCATGATTTTTGAGCAATCGCCGTTTCAAAGGCCATCACCGCATTGGCGCTCGCGACGGCATTCTTGTCACCAATCGTCTTCAGGGTGCGCACGATATAGGCGCGATAGGCGGCGCGCTGCTTGGCGAAGTCCTTTTTCAGGTAATAGTCCCGCTCGGGCATACCGATGCCGCCCTGATAGAGCCACAGCACGTTCATGCCGGGATTGGCGGTATCGGCCTCGACGTCCCACTGGAACGGGGCCGCGCCGAAGCCGCCATTGGTGCCGCCCATAAAGCGCGAAAAATCCCGCTTGCTGGCAATCTTTCGCACCCCGGCAAGGTCTGCCATCAGCGGCTTCAGACCCAGCGTCTCAAGCCGCTTTTCATTCATGAAGCTGGCGTAGAGGTCACCATATTTGGTGCCCCTACCAGCGCTGATCGGGCCAGCGGTGATAAGGCTCTGCAGATTGTTCTGGGTGCGCTCATAGACTTCCAGAAAGCTGCCCACACTCGCGCGGTCGGCGGGAATTTGCGTCGCTTCGATCCACTTGCCCGAGGCGTGGAGCTGGATATCGTCGCCCGGCTTTACCGCATCGTTGCGGGTGGAAAGATCAACACCCCAGGTGCCATATTGCCCGGTACTGGCAGCGGTTGCTGCCGCAGCTGCTGGTGCTGAACCGGTTGCCGGAGCGGCCTGCGCGTGCGGTGTAAAGGTGAACGCGGCCATGGCAACGCCGGCAGCGAGAAATGCGGAGAGCTTCATATCAGTCCCTTTCGTTGCGGGGCCTGACGGCACGCAAAACGGATGGGACTGGGTCAAACTTGCGCCGGCCCAAGTCAATGTTGTCTGCCGAGGGGAATGGGCGGTTGGTGGAATTGGGGCCTTGGCATAGTCTCGATCACCCCCCTTGCCCTGATTGAACAAATCTGGAACAGACTCGCCCCATGAGTCTTACCCATATTACCGTCCGGGGCGCCCGGGAGCATAACCTTAAGGGCTTCGATGTCAGCCTGCCGCGCGATGCGCTGGTGGTGATTACTGGCCTCTCCGGCTCGGGCAAGTCCAGCCTTGCCTTCGATACGATCTATGCCGAGGGGCAGCGGCGCTATGTCGAGAGCCTGAGCGCCTATGCGCGCCAGTTCCTCGAGATGATGCAGAAGCCCGATGTCGAGCATATCGACGGGCTTTCGCCTGCGATCTCGATCGAGCAGAAAACCACCAGCCGCAATCCGCGCTCGACCGTCGCCACGGTGACCGAGATCTATGACTATATGCGCCTGCTGTGGGCGCGGGTGGGCATTCCCTATTCGCCGGCCACCGGCCTGCCGATTGCCGCGCAAACGGTCAGCCAGATGGTCGACCGGGTGATGACCCTGCCAGAGGGCACCCGCGCCTACCTGCTCGCGCCGGTGGTGCGTGGCCGCAAGGGGGAATACCGCAAGGAATTGGCCGAGTGGCAAAAGGCTGGCTACACCCGCGTGCGGATCGACGGCGAGTTTTACGCCATCGAAGAAGCCCCGGCGCTCGACAAGAAGCTCAAGCATGACATTGAAGTGGTGGTTGATCGCATCGCCGTGCGCGCCAAAACTCCCGAGCAGGAAGGCATCGAGACGCGACTTGCGGACTCGTTCGAGCAGGCGCTGAAGCTGTCTGACGGGCTGGTTTACTTCGATCTGGCGGATGGGACAGTTCCGGGCCGCGAGGCCGAGGAAGCTGGTGGCGCGATGAAAGGCACCGGCCTGCCCGCCAACCGCATCGTCTTCTCCGAAAAGTTCGCCTGTCCGGTCTCCGGCTTCACCATCGAGTCCATCGAGCCGCGCCTGTTCTCGTTCAACGCCCCCCAAGGCGCCTGCCCGGCCTGCGATGGCCTTGGCGAAAAGTTGCTGTTCGATCCGCAACTGGTGGTGCCGAACGAGGCGCTGAGCCTCAAGCAGGGGGCGGTGGTGCCGTGGGCCAAGTCGAACCCGCCCAGCCCCTATTACATGCAGGTGCTGACCAGCCTTGCCACCCACTTCGGCTTTGATCTCACCACGCCCTGGGCCGATCTGCCGGGCGAGGTGAAGGTCATCATCCTGCACGGCACCGCCGGAGCCGCCGTGCCACTGATCTTCGTTGATGGCCGCAAGAGCTATACGGTGAACAAGGCGTTCGAAGGCGTGATCGGCAACCTCAACCGCCGCCTGATGCAAACCGAATCCGCGTGGATGCGTGAGGAGCTGGCCAAGTTCCAGACCGCGCAGCCCTGCGAAACCTGCGAGGGCAAGCGGCTCAAGCCCGAGGCGCTCAGCGTCAAGGTGGCGGGGCACGATATCTCCACCGTCACCCATATGTCGGTTTCCGCTGCGGTGGCGTGGTATCTGGCGCTCGATGCCCAGCTCACCCCCCAGCAGAGCCAGATCGCCAAGGCCGTGCTGAAAGAGATCAACGAGCGGCTGGGCTTCCTCAACAACGTCGGGCTCGATTACCTGAACTTGGACCGCACCAGCGGCACCCTGTCGGGCGGCGAGAGCCAGCGCATCCGGCTCGCCAGCCAGATCGGCTCGGGCCTTTCGGGCGTGCTCTATGTGCTCGACGAGCCGTCCATTGGCCTGCACCAGCGCGATAATGACCGGCTGCTGGAAACGCTCAAGCGGCTGCGCGATCTTGGCAATACGGTGATCGTGGTCGAGCACGATGAAGACGCGATCCGCCACGCCGATTACATCGTCGATCTCGGCCCCGGTGCGGGCGTGCACGGCGGGCATATCGTCGCTCAGGGGTCGCTGGAGGATATCCTCGCCAGCCCGGACAGCCTGACCGGCCAATACCTCAGCGGCGCGCGCCGGATTGAGGTTCCCACGCAGCGCCGCAAGGGCAACGGGCACAGGGTCGTGGTGCATAACGCCCGGGCCAACAACCTGCGCGGGGTCACGGCGGAATTCCCGCTCGGCACCTTCACCTGCGTCACCGGCCTTTCGGGCAGCGGAAAGTCCAGCCTGACGCTCGATACGCTCCACGCCGGGGCGGCGCGGGTGCTCAACGGCGCGCGGGTGATCGCCGGCGCGCATGACAAGATCACCGGCCTCGAAATGTGCGACAAGGTGATCGAGATCGATCAAAGCCCCATCGGCCGCACCCCGCGCTCCAACCCCGCCACCTACACCGGCGCCTTCACGCAGATCCGTGACTGGTTCGCAGGCCTGCCGGAAAGCGCCGCGCGCGGATACAAGGCGGGGCGGTTTTCGTTCAACGTCAAAGGCGGCCGCTGCGAAAAGTGCCAGGGCGACGGCCTGATCAAGATCGAAATGCACTTCCTGCCAGACGTTTACGTGACTTGCGAGGAATGCAACGGCAAGCGCTACAACCGCGAAACGCTGGAGGTGAAGTTCAAGGGCCACTCGATCGCCGACGTGCTCGACATGACCATCGAAGACGCCGAGGAGTTCTTCAAGGCCGTCCCCCCCATTCACGACAAGATGCACATGCTGAACGAGGTGGGGCTGGGCTACGTCAAGGTCGGCCAGCAGGCGACGACGCTGTCAGGCGGCGAGGCGCAGCGCGTGAAACTGGCCAAGGAACTCAGCCGCCGCGCCACCGGACAGACGCTCTACATCCTCGATGAACCCACCACCGGGCTGCACTTCGAAGACGTGCGCAAACTGCTGGAGGTGCTGCACCGGCTGGTCGATACCGGCAATTCGGTGGTGGTGATCGAACACAACCTCGACGTGATCAAGACCGCCGACTGGGTGATCGACATGGGCCCCGAAGGCGGCGTGCGCGGCGGCGAGATTGTCGCGGTGGGCACGCCGGAGCAGGTGGCGAACTCTGCCAAGAGCTATACGGGGGGGTATTTGGGGCCGTTGCTTATGCCACGCGAAGCGACGGCTAAGTGACGACAGTCTCAACAGGCCGATCGGCTGGAATAAACAGATCTGAAGAATATCTGGGCAAACTAGCAAAACGTAGCTTTCTATCGCTATGGTCTCACCAGAATCTATATCGTCACGTAGGAAAAGAACTTACTGATTTAGTTGTAGTTTGCCAAAATATTGTTCTAATATTCAGCGATAAGCGTGTTGGATTCAGTAAAGACCGTGATATAAAAGTATCTTGGTAGCGATGTTATAATCGAGCGGTTTTGGCTTCAGTTAAGCAGTTACGCCGTGCGCAAGGTTGGATAATTCGGCAGCCGCATCGAATATTTCTTGATCCGAAATGCGAAAATAAGATTGATCTGTTTGGGTCTAGGAAGGACCTTGAGATACACAAAATTGCAGTTGCCAATGGTGCTGCGCGCGCCTGTCTTGAGCATTTTGCCGGCGGCAGCGGTTCCCTGGTCGTTAGTCCCTCCGAAGACCCAGTGCAGCCAGAACCGTTTTGTATCGGAAACCCGGCTGGTGACGACGATTTTGTCCATGTATTTGATGAAGCCCACTTGCACATTGTGATGCAAGAGTTGGATACAATAAATGATTTTGTAGAATATTTAAGAAGTAGAAAAAAGGTTATTGTAAATAAAAACTTAGTTGTATCTGCGAGCGAGGAAGATTTGCTTGCGAGTTATTTTAGAGTCCCACTCGGGGAGTAACCCCTCCGACTTCAGTCGGATACTGGCTTCAGCCTTCGACTCGCACGATAGCCTGTAACCTCGGAAAAGTGAGACCGCCTGGAGGGCGTG